>DUIU01000175.1 GCA_013330155.1 Candidatus Poseidonia sp.
TCCGTTCATCGTGGAATTGAACTACCGCGTCTTCAATGGCACCAGGGTTCAGTTGCTCAAACCACCATTTCTTCCAAGCCCCCTTGGATGAATGAACCATGCCTCCGTCATATTTGACAGAAAGAAAGCCATTGAAACTGCATAAGAGATGAGAACCATGATTGAACTAACCTGCCAAGCCAACGCCGATATCGGAGAAAACAAGATTGCCGTCGCCCTTGAGGACTGTGCCCCTAATGGCCTACACGCCGGGTCGCCTGTGCTCGTGGTTGGAAACAAGACCACGGTTGCCCAGGTCGTTGTCAACGAGGCGGCCATTCAAGGCAACGTTCAGATGGGTGCGACCATGCGACTGAACGCCGATGTCAACGAAGGAGAAGGCGTTCGTCTTCGACAACTCAACGCACAAGCCATGCAGCGCATTCGTTTCCAACCTCTGGTTGGCGACCTCCATGAAGAGACCCTCAATGCAGCCGTCCGGGCCCTACGCGATGTCTATGTTTCCAAGGATGCCCGTTTTGTCGTTCACGTCAACGGTGAACCTGTGGAACTTTGCGCAACGAGGGTCAAGCCTGAGCACGGTTGGTTGGTTGATGACACTTCGGTCGAAGTTCGCAACAAGGTTGTTCGTCGCCGTGGCGCCAACATTCCGACGGTTTCCTTTGCCGACATTGGAGGCCTTGACGAGACCATCGAAGAAATCAAGGAAATCGCCATCGTCCCGTTGATCCACCCAGAGGTGTACCAAAAAGTGGGTCAGGACCCGCCAAAGGGGATCATGCTTTACGGCCCACCCGGTGTGGGTAAGACCTTGCTGGCGAAGGCCCTTGCTCGCGAGGCGCAATGCAACTTCATCAACATCAACGGCCCTGAATTGTTCATGGGTACCTACGGTGATTCCGAGAAAAAGCTTCGAGAGATTTTTGCTCAGGCCAAGAAGGAAGCCCCGACTGTGATTTTCATCGATGAGATCGACGCCATTGCTGGCTCCCGCAAGGATGGAAAGGGGCAGCTCGAGAAGCGTATCTTGACTCAACTTCTTACGTTGCTGGACGGCTTTGAAGAACGCGGCCAGGTCTTGGTGGTCGGTTCAACTAACCTGATGGAATCCATTGATGATGCGCTTTTGCGGGCTGGTCGATTTGACCGACGCATCCACGTTCCTTACCCCGACATCGAAGGGCGAGAGCAGATTCTTTCCATCCATTCTGCCACCATGCCGCTCGAACCTGAATTTAGCCTGAACGATTGGGCCAAGCAGACCAACGGGTACACGGGGGCAGACCTTGCGAACCTTTGTCGACATGCGGCGGTATTGGCCATGCACCGGGTGTTCGGTGTTCAGCGATTGATGGAGCCAGAAACAGTCTCCGACGAGGAGCTCGTCGAACTCGAAATCACTGATGAGGACTTTGAACTTGCCTTGGAGCGAGCGACGCCCTTCCAGGTTGAGCTCCGCCGCCCTACCAACATGGGCTTCCACGATATGGACGAAATCATCGGCCATGAGGCAGCAAAAACCGAACTCAAGGAGCACCTCGTTGCCCCCATTCAACACAAGGAAATGTTCGCCTCCATGGGGCTCAACTGTAACGGCGGCGTGATCCTTCACGGACCTCCTGGTACCGGCAAAACCATGCTGGGCAAGGCGGTTGCAAGCTTGTCGGGCGTCCAGTTCATGGCCGTCTCTGGCCCTGAACTGCTTTCAAAGTGGGTTGGCGAATCCGAACGTGCTGTTCGAGAGCTCTTCCAGCGGGCTCAAGAGGCTGCACCAGTTGTGTTGTTCTTTGACGAATTTGATGCTCTGGGTCGCCAACGAGGCGGGGGAGATTCCTCTGCACACTCCAACTCGGTGGTGGCTCAATTGCTGACGTTGATGGATGGACTTGGTTCTAACGAGGACATTTACCTCATGGCTTCGACCAACCAAATCGACCTCGTTGACCGAGCCTTCCTTCGGCCAGGGCGATTTGACCGCACCATCTATGTCGGGCCGCTCGAGAAGCTCCACTACAAGGAATTCTTTTCCAATGAAACCAAGGATTGCCTCTGCGATGTCTCTGGTGAGCAATGGACGTCTTTCGTCAAGCAACTGGTGGACGAAGCGACCGGGGCTGAACTGCACGGTTTGGTGAACACAGCGAAGCGTCACTCGGTCTCTCGGGCCATCGCCCTTGGGCAGAACGTCGCTGCGTTGGAACACCGCGACTTTGTCGCCGCTCTCGCTTCGGTTCCGCATCTCTTTTCGGGCTATGCCCAAGACCTCCCAAAGGTCGAGGTTTGGGACGATGACGATCAGGATGAAGATGACGATTGGGTGGTACCATGAGCGATCGATTTTCCCGACAACGTGGCCTTTTGCGCCAAACCGTGGTGGAACAAATCCACCTCACACTCGCTCCTGAGGATTTTCCTTCTTCCTTTGTTGAGGCCATGACGTGCCTCGGTGAACAGTTGGGCGCAATGCCTCATTCGAAGGCGAAGGTGCCCGGCGGGTTTCAAGTTCAATGGGGTCCTTCGTCTCAAGTGAATGAAGACCATTCTTCGCTTCAAGTCAACTACGGTGCCAATGGCATCTTCCTCGATGGGCAGGAGGCAGGAGAGCCGATTGATCCCGTCTATGAGCCGGCGGTTTCCACCCTCGCAGCTTGCTTGGTCTGGAGTGAAATCTTGCGCCGAGCTGAGGCTTACCTCCCCATTGAAATTCCAAAAATTTCCGTTTCCGTTAACGTCCGTGTGAATGAAAATTCCTTGTACAACAATGCCTCTCAACTCAAGTTTACCCTCGATGGACACCGCGTCCATCAAAATATCCGTGATGCCGATGACGGTACCATGCACCGACGCGTTCTGATGCGAATTGATGATGATGACCCGCTGGTTCATGAACTCATCAAGAAATTGAATGTTCATCTTCCAGAACATACGATCGAGATGCGAACACCGGTTCTTCCCCTTTCTCTTCCACCGCTTAAGCCCGACCTCCATGGACATCTCAGCGTGGTTGGGGCGGGCGGCCTAGGTACGTGGTGTCTGCACACGCTGGTTGAGGGCATGAAGCACGCCAAAACAAGCGATGTTCGTTTTCTGGTGTTTGACAAGGATTTGGAAATTGAAGAGCACAACTTGAACCGGCAGGTCATCTACGGGCCTGAAGATGTCGGTTCGACCAAGATTGCTGCGACCCGACGCTGGCTTGAACAACGTCTTCCAAATGCTCACATCGAGACGGCTTACGAATTGATTGACGCCATGGCTCACCCAGTTGAAGAAGCGTCGGATGACGGCATTGACCTCGATGATCTGTTCGAGCCAAGCTCCGAAACGAGCGAAGTTGAAGAAGACACATTGACGGTCCAAGA
>DUIU01000114.1 GCA_013330155.1 Candidatus Poseidonia sp.
CGCTTCAACGTGGGCACCATGTCGCCCAGAGCGGCTAGCAAACGCGCCCGTTCATTGTCATCATGATCTCCAGCAGGCAAGAGGCGCAGGGAGAGGCGCAACAATCGACCGATGCGAACGTCCCTTGGAACAACGTTCACCTGCCCGGCTAAATTTCGCCGCACATCTTGAAGCGCTTCTAATCCTCCTTGTTCAACGGTTGCAGCCAGTTCATGAAGGCCCAACACCGCCACAAGGTTCGTGAGCGAAGCGAGGGCTTTTTTGGTTCCATCACCCGTGTTTACCTCGGTTGGTACGGCGGGCGTAGCTTCAACGGGTTCTGTTTCCTCTACGTTGATGGTTTCGTCTTCCGCGGGTTGAGTTGGGGGTTCTTTTGTTTCCAAAACCGCTTCGAGGATTTCTTCCTCTTTTTCTTCAATAGGAGTCGCTAGGGCCGTTTTAGCCGTCTTCATTTCTTCTTCCGAAATCCTCTCGCTTATGCTTTCGTTTTCGTCGAGGGGCTTTTCTTCCTCGCCAGTATCCATGGCTTCCAACATGGCTTCGTGTGCTTCCTCAAGGGCTGAAGCGGGCTGAAGCACCTGTCGCTCGCGGTGTTCAGGGATGGGCACCAGAGTGGGGCGGCCCATGGCGGGTTGCCAGAGTTGCAATTCATACCCCTCGTCCTCGACGGCGCGTGAAGCGAGGTGCGTGGTATAATTTGGGATTTGCAAGTTGAGGTGAGCCAACCAAGGCGGCTGCTGACTCATCATTTCCACTTCCAAGGCCAATTTCACATCTCTTTCCCAAGGCAATGCGAGAAGACGACGTCGAAGAACATCATGCCGTTGGAGGTGAGGTCGCGCATCGCTCAATTCCCGAGCGACTTGTAGCGGCGCATCCTTGACCTCGGCCAACCACTTGTCAACCCCCCATCCGGCCTGGCGAAGTGATTCGAGTTCTGCTGCAATCGATGCCCGCATTCTCGATTGAACCATGCTGGACTGGCTTGAGCTTTCGTAGGCTCCGTTTGATCGGGTGAGATGGGCAACATGCTGCTCAAGTTCGACCAGATTTAACTCTGAGGTCATCACCTCATGTTCCAACCTTCCAGAACGACGCAGAGCGGCCAACTCGTCTTCAAGCATCACACGGTGGCGTTCAACTCGGCGGGTGAACCGTTCAATGAAAGCTTTCATCTCATCAAGAACATCACGCCCTATGTCTTCAGTGGCGAGCAATTGTTGGCGAAGGGAGACTTCTTCGACACCAGAAAATGAGGTGTCCAAGGCGTTGAACTCTTCGATTAATGCTACCCTTGCATCCCATCGCTGTCGCTCCACCGTCATGCGTTCCATGGCGTTCATTGGATCGTCAAAGACCCGTTGCCGCCATTCACTCACTTCCAATCCAGCGTGCTCGTAGGTTTCCAACAATTCCAACCCATCAAGCTCCAATTTCTTCCACAGAGTGTCCATTTCGTCAACGGCATCCCTCAACCGGTCGGTTTGGTCAAGATGTCCGATGTAGGCGCTTGAGACCTCGGTTTGAGATGGCCAGTACCGGGCAAAGCGCTCCCACCGCTCAATCAGCGAGAGGTGCCGCTCAACAACCTGAGCGACCTCATCGTGATTGGCCTCCCACTGCATCAATTCATTGGGGTGCAATTCACCTTCATGTGGGAAAATAATGCCCCTTTCTCGCCATCCTTGAACGACGTCGGACAAGACCTTCCTTCGTTCTTCCAAGGTTTGAGCTACGGCCTGAATCTCGTTGGACAAGTCTTCCAAAGCCGAAGCATCATCCACATCCTGCAAAGCATGGCATCTTGCCTCCAATTCAATGGCCAGCCCTTCGTCAAAAGGTTGAATCATTTGAACAGCACTAAGCCGTACGTGTTCCTTTTCTGCATGAAAGGCTTGCCAGCGCTCAAGGATACGTAGGCCTTCAAGCAACGGCAGTTGATTGAGGTCTTCGACGGCATATCCATGGGTTCGGAGGCGTTGAGCACCGGCCTCAATCATCTCGACTTGGCGTACTTCATCAGCCTCAACCGTGCCGAGGTGCCTCATGAGTTCATCCACCCGCTCGGGCGATGAAAAGAGTCGGTGGAGTGGCACGACGGCGGCATGGCTTGAGAGGTCCAAACGGGCCAAACGGTCGTAAAGAGCGTACCATGCATCGCCGTCTCCCCGGTCAAACCAAGCAGGTCTGCTTTGATTCAACGGAGGTTCCCATGAAGCCACCGTCCTTACCTCGCGTTCGAAGGCAAGGTAGACTTCCTCCACGGTAAACGGGTCGTTGAGTTGGGCAGCATAATCCGATAGAGCCTGACTGAGGGGTTGTGCCCGAGACAATGCATTCAATCGTTCATCAATTTCAGTGGCCGTTTCTCGTCGTTGTTCAAGCCAGACAAGTCGTTCATGAAAAGCGTCGCTGTGTTCGGACAGGAAGTCGTTCATCGCCGCTTCAGAAAACCCGAATTGAACGAGCGATGCCAAGCGAACATCACCCGTATCGTGTCCCTCGCCGTCGCCGTTCATTCGCCCTCGTCCATCCCACGGACCATGGAGGGCTTTCAATATGAGCGGTGTGAACGAGGGAAATCACCCCCTCTTTCCTTCATGTTGTGCGGGTCGGCATCCTCTGCGAGGGCAAAAAACGGCCTTCTTCGGCCCAAAATCTTCCGCAGACCATAAAGGTGCAGCGGACCGCTGTGGGTCAATGAGCCTCATCGTCTTTGGTTTTGGTTTGATTTCTGCGGGTGCTGCGGGGGCCATTGGATACTCGCTGTATCACGGTCACAAGAAAATGACGCGTTTGCTGGACATGCAAACACTTCTCAGAGAGTCCCAGGCGACTCACTTTCATCACCTTAACGTGGCCACGGAAGGCGTGCTCTCCGACATTCAATCGCTACAGAGCACCATGGATGCCCTTCGTGCTATTCACCCCGAAATCGATGCATCACTCTCCGTTCATAACTTCTTGATACAGCACGAGGGAGGGGCCTCAAGCACCGTCGACCTTCCAGCGGCCTGCGCTGTCCTTCGTTCCGTGGTGCAACACCAACCCGTGGAGGAAGGCACCTCCTCCGGCCTTTCTGTCAATCATGCAGGTCTCCTTCGCCGCCTCCTTGCTGTGTTTGATCATCACCACCTCACCATGGCTTCTCTCCATGTGGACGCCGATACAGCACATCGCCTTGGCCTTGCAGCCTCCCACCTCCAACTTTACGAATGGGCAGAAGGAGCCTTAGGAGTGGCCTACCAACTTTCACCTGGTCATGTAAGCGTTCTCGAAGGCCTCGAACACATCGCTCGTCTCCGCGGCGATGACGCTCTTTATCGACACTGGTTAGAGGCTCGCATGAAGCTCACACCTGACAACCCGGACTTGCTGCGAGCCCACGCCCACCTTTTGGCCTCGATGGGCGATGAGGAAGCTGAGCGAGCGGTGCGACGCTTGGAAGCCCTTGGTGTCGACACAGCGGCCGACCGGTCCCTCCTCTCCGGACTCCGTGCCCGAGCAGGGGCTCGGACAGAAGCCATTGAAGCCATCCTTCAGGCATTGGAAGAAGATCCATCTCGTTCCGGCGATTGGTTGCATTATGCTCAGTTACTTGAAGCGGAAGGCGAATTTGAATTGGCCCTCGAAGCCAACGAACGTTGTTTGACTCTTGACCGTCAATCCGGTGAAGCATGGGCGCTCAAGGCTCGCTTATTGGCCGAAAAGAATGGACACGAGCGTGGTGCTCTGAAAGCGGCGACCCACGCTGTTGCTTTGGACGCAGGTGGAGTGGACACCGTGTTCCTCAAAGCCGAACTCCTTGAACTGGAGGGGTCCGCCGTTGCTGCGGAAGAAACGCTCCTCAAATCACTGAATGCTCAACCTCACAACGGTGAGTTACGCGCAAGAATCGCTGGGCGTTATTTGATACAGCATCGGATTGATGATGCTTCAGCACTTCTCTCGTCGACACCGGATGGAATTGACCATGCACTGCTTCACACCGTTGAGGGACGGTTGCATTTGGCTCACGCCGACCGACTTCGGGATGGTACCGGAGCAACCGACCAAAACCTTCTGCAGGCTGCTTTGAATGCCTTCAACGGCGCCCTTTCTCTGAACCGTGAACTCGGTGTAGCTTGGCTCGGTCTTGCTCGCACCCAACGCATGCTTGGAGCGCTTGAAACCGCTACTGAATCCTTGAGCCGAGCTCAGCGTCTCAGCGATGAGAAAGACCCATCCATCGCCTGCGAGTCCGCTTTGTTGGCTTTGGACCATGGCGACTTGCAAGCCGCTTTACTTCACGTTGATGCCGCTGAGGTTCACGGGCAAAACGCAACCACGGCCTACATTCGCGGCAACATCTCCGCCGTCAAGGGCCAACTCAAACAGGCGTTGTATCATTACAGCGATTGTTTGACCCTCGATGGGGAACACATCCGGGCCCGTTTGAATCGAAGTTCGGTCCACATGGGCCTTGATGATGCCCGCAAAGCTCTGGATGATGCCGAAGTCCTTCTTGACCTGGCTCCACAACTCGCCGTGGGTCGCGTGCGGAAGGGCGATGCTCACATGCATTTGGCTGAATGGGAAGAAGCATCAAAGGAATTCAAGCACGTCCTGGAGCAAGCACCACATCACACGCATGCCCTTACCCAATTGGCGGCGTGCTACATGAGCATGGACCGTGCCGAACGTGCCGAAGCCCCCCTCAATGAAGCCCTCCGTCAATCTCCTGATCATGCGGCTGCGTGGCACCAACGCGGGCTTTACTACATGCATTTCAACAAGATTGACAACGCCCTCTCGGACTTCGAAGCGGCTGTACGATGCGATGGCCACCATCTTGACGCACGCCTCCAAATTGCCGCCCACCACCACGGTCTTGGAGACATGGACGCTGCCAGCACAGCATGGAAGGCGATTTTGAGCATCGATGCAGAACACCAACTGGCCAAAACCCGCTTACACGAGTGTGAGAAAAACTTGATGACGAATGCGTGAACCCGTTCATAATAGGGGGCGCGCCGATTGACCGAAGTCAAAGAACTCAATCTATCCGAGATTTTGATGGCGCTCCAAGATTTTATGACCTCGGATGGGGCCATTTCCGGAGAACAGCGAGAGTT
>DUIU01000233.1:0-5145 GCA_013330155.1 Candidatus Poseidonia sp.
AATCGATGCCAGGACCACGGCTAGTCCTCCAAAGCGTTGAGACTGGTCATCAGACGTTCAACATCGCCGCCGGTCCACTGGTCAACAGGCTCACCGTTCACGTAAAGCACGTTGAATGGAACGGAATCGATGTGTTCGACCCATGAATGGCGTTTGCGAAATGCAGCACCTTCTGGAGCTCGGAGGTTCAACGTCAACACCTCCATCGGCACGGGAGATTCCCACGCTGCGAGTCGGGCGTAGAAGGCTTGGCAGTCATCGCAACTTGGTCGACCAAGAATGAGAAGGGTCGGTTGGGCGACGCCCAACTTACGGTCCACATCGGTCAAGACCTTCGGGTCCATGCCATCACTCCGGGGCGTAGGATTGGCTGTCGATGATGTCCTGAAGTTCGATGACTTTGTTGCCACGACCTCGGGCGTGCTCGGCTGCACGGGTCAATCGAGAACGAATCCATCCCAATGTCATCATGCCCCGCATGGCGTTGATTGATTCAATGAAATGGACGGGATTGTTTCCAAGTTGGGCATGGTTGCGGATGTCTTCCTCCAAATCCTCGAGCACTTCGGCGTAGAGGAAGAGCAACTCATCAAGAGCGTCCTTGGTGACCCCCATGCGAGCGATGCTCTTGGCCATGGCGAGCAAGGCAGAGGGTGTAATGAGCCCGCCAGCTTGGCTTGCTACAAACTCTTCAGCAGCGCTCACTTCCGACGATTCATCACCCTCGCCTTCACCTTCTTCCGGCTTCATGTTGAGCAGGGCCCGGTCCAAGTGTCGGGGCTTGATGGTCGCTACACGGTCGCGTTCAGCCGCCTCAGCGGCTTGACGCAGAATTTGTCCGAGGTGCGACTCAAGGTGGTCAATACCGGCCTGGACCGCCGCTGAACCGACCGAATCCACGTTCTTGATGCGGTCGATCATCAATTCACGGGTGCGGTTGTAATTGAGGCGGCTGCGGCGTGGGTCATCGAGGGTTTTACGCTCGGGGTCCTGTTCCAATGTCTCGCCCTCCATCCGAGGCACAAGCCGGTCGAGTTCCTCACACATCAGCGTCACCAAACGGCTCTTGACATCGCCCGAGAGGCGCATGGTCGTGAAATGCGAAGCGACCGCTGCAATATGGCTGGGAGAGTAGGGCTTGGCGACCATGGTTTTGGTCGTGGTCCTGCCGCCCTTGAATGATGTGGTTCAATTCCTTGGCTCATTCGGTCAGGCCGTCGCTGCGACCCATGGCTTGGCCAAATTCCCAAGCGTGGAGGCACTCATGGCCACCGAGGAAACCACCCGCTTCCCGAGATGGACCGATGAAGGAAGACCCGCACATGGAACAAAACACGTGAACGATGAGTTCGTTGAAGTAGGTTCCATTGGGCGTCACTCGCTTGACGATGCGCTTGCCGACATCCTCTTCATCCCATCCTTCGGTCTTGTCAGAGACTTCGTCTTCATCCTGTTCTTGTTTCATGATTCCCACTCCATCAGCCAAGGAAGGGCGCCATCAGCGGTGATGGGGCGCATCCCTTCTTCGTCGCGAATCCATGTATCTTCACTGCCCACGCTGCCTTCTGCGTAGACCACTTTTGGCTCGATGGCCATCGTTCCACCCACGGGCAGAGGACGGTCAAAGCCAGCGGCGACGACCGGTGATTCATCCAGTTGCAGACCAATGGAGTGCCCCAAAAAGCGGCTTTGGTCGGGTTTGGCCCCCATCAAATGGTCGCCGTAGCCCAGTTCAACCGCAAGAGCATGCCCTTGTTCCCATGCTTGACTGCAAGGAAGTCCTTGGTCAAGCACATCCACCACTTCTTCTTTGACCGCGATCATATCATCAAGTCGTTGCTGCCACACTTCATCAAGTTGGCCTGAAACAAACATCCGCGTGGCGTCGACCATGTAGCCGCGGTGAGCGTGAACCAAATCGACAAGAACGGGGTCGCCTTTCTTGACGCGGTTGAAGCCCGAGCCCATGCCACTCAACGGATGGGGGCCTGTACCGCCAACGGCAGAATCAAAGAACGACGGAATGCCCCCCGCTCGTCCAGCCACGATGACGCCCCGGTCGCATTGCAGCGGGTACCGACGCATCTGGACGTTTCCGCCAAAGCCCTCGCTGCGGCTGACAGCTTCAGCAGCGGCGACCATGTCCAGTTCGCTCATTCCTTCTCCACCAACGGCTTGAACCGCTTCGAACATGCGTATTTGGACCGAAGCCCCAATCTCCATCTGTTCAATTTCCCAGTCGGATTTGTTTTCCCGTTGGCGGTGGATGGCCGACGTTGCATCACCGCACTGGCCGAGCGAAGAAAGCGCCGATGCAAAGCGGGCGGTGAAGGTGCCCGGGGCTTCGCCAAATTGCAAAGCAGGTGCGCCGTTCACGCCTTTACTCCCAAGGTATTCAGCGAAGGTTGAGAGACGAGGGAAGGCTTCGATACGGTGCGGTGCATCGTCGCCTCCGGCTTCCCAAACGGCTCGTTTGAGCGAGCGACGGACGAAGGCCACAGGGCCATCGCCACCCGCCTCTTCGCTGCCTCCTGCTCCTTTGGCCGGAACGAACAGGGAACCGTCTTGGCGGCCGCCTGCATAGTAGTAGAGGTCAACAGGGTGTTGAATCAACGCCCCCGGGAGGTCGGCTTCTGCCAGCATCTCTGCCAAACGGGCTTGGCGGGCTTCAAGTTCTGAAACCGGGACACGCCAATCCTCGCCGTCCGGCCCGACGATATCCGAGGTGGACCACGAGGTCATGGTGCAAGGTGAACGCCACCCGTTCAAAACCCAATCGCAACAAACAACCGATGAGGTGCTTGCTTTTGGCAAAACATCGGAAAGGCGAACGCAACGCCAAAGTAGATACTGAAGGGGAGGTATTGGTAGCCATGGCAGAGAAACCTTGGTACAAGCCCGTCTTCGGCACGCTCGTTGTTCTTGGCCTGGTGCTGATCGCCACCGGAGCCATGTTCACCGAGCAAGGTGCTGATGAAATCGCCTACGGCACGAGCGGTCAATTCGTCATCGATGCCTCAAACGTTGATGCATCCATCATCGTGGTCACGGACGAGGTTGATGGGAATTGCGAAAACTTCGCCTTCAGCGTTGACCTCCAAGACGGAAACTACGACTTCATTCCGGTCGAAAAAACGGATTGTGAACGCTGGTCGTCCTCGGAGAGCTATCAGTATCGACTGAACAACCTCACCCAAGGACGCTATGGCTTCAGTGCATCCGATGATGTCTCCATTGTAGCAGTCACCGGAGACGTAGACGAGTACTTGGAGAACTATGCATTGGGCAATGGGCTGGCCGACATAGGAAGTTGCTTCTGCTGTCTCAGTTTCATCGTTCCACTCATTCTTGGCCGCATGTCATCGCAGACGATGGATTCTGCCCATCATGTTCAGTTCAACGATTCCTTCGTGCCACCCACACCATACGAAGGGCCCTCTGAAAGCCCTGCTACAGAACAGGAAACAGAAGTCGGCGATGAAGATTCAACGACCGAAGTCCAAGATGCAGAACCGACAACCGAAGAAGGGAAGGAGCAGCCTGATGGTGCTTTTTGGGGCGGATTAAACGACAACTGAATCCGGTGGAGCCCGCCTTGAAGTGCAGGCAGAATCTTTAATTCAAAAAATAACAGTCTTATGCCTATGCAGTGGCTTGAGCGCGTTCTCCCCCAACGGAAGCGAGTCGCTTTCGTAGCGCCATTCGTGTTGCTGATCCTCGTCGCTGGGCTTCACATGGTGCCCTTCGCCAGCATCAACGACAAAACGGTGGTTTCGGGAGAAATCTCCGAAGAGACCACGACGAAGTTCTATCCTGACACCGTCGTGGTCGAGGATTACAACGACGGTACCGCCGAGACGTTTGCACCTTTTGGGGGCAGCACAACGGAGACGTTCGAATACGAGGCTTATGGGGGTTTTTTAGAGGACATCGAGGATGTCGCTGAGAACACAGACAGCCGTATCGCTACCCTGACCATGCTGATGTTTCTCATGGCCATCGTTGGGCTTTCGACCCGTGGCCAACCCTTGGACCTTCACGAATATGTGAATTGGAGAACGGTCGCTGGGGGCGTCATGGCCCTCATGGCCATCATGTTTTTCTTGTTGGCCAAAGACATTCAAACCGGATTTGGAAACAGCATTGAGGATTCCGTTGAGCCGTTGTTTGAGGATGAAGAACTCACTGCCCTCAACGAAGGGACCTGGGGCAAAGCGGTCATTGAGCCCTCGGAAACCACCACCTTAACCTTCAGTTGGGGCCCAAGTTGGATGTATTGGTTCGCCGTACTCGGTTTCCTTGCCGGCACCATTGGGGCTTTTGCGGCCTTGTCTCATCTTCACCCCCGATTTGAATCCGAGGAGAAACCGGTATGGCCCGATGGTGAATTACCTGCATGGTTGACAGGTGACCACAGCACTCTCTGGTTTGGCGCAGTGTTTTGCGCCGTTCTCGTAGCCGTGGTGGCTCCTTGGTATTCCATTGACCAAACGTGGATAAAAAGCGAAGAGGTCGGGGAAGTGTACACCAATTCAACTTACGAATTGGGCTGGACATTGAGTCCTTTTTATGCCCACTTTGCCAACGACACGGGGTTATTTATCGGCGAGGAAGGAGAAAAAGAGAGTGGGTTTTCCAGCTACAGCACCATGTATGAGCTCGATGCAATGGCGCCCATTTTGCTCTCCCTGCGCTGGCCGTTGATTCTGTCGGCTGCTCTGCTGGGCGGTTGGGCCACGACTCGATTTGTCGGGCAGGTTCGCGAACGCGTGAACATCAGCGAGCATCAACGAAACATGGTGTTTGCTGGAGCGATTGTGTTCGTCATGATGTTCAGCGCCACGGCCGATTTTGAGCGAATCATGACACGAAACGCAGAGGAAGACCTGGCGGGAATGTCCCCAATGCTGAACAGCACCTTTGTCCATAGAGGTGCTCAAGATACGTTTTCTGGGCAAAGTTTCGACATTGATTTCGACTTTAATGGCAACGCCTTCATCACCGATTTTGCAGCCATGGAGTGGGGCCCGTCTTGGGGCTTCCTCGGATTCTCATTGCTTCCTTGGCTCGGAGCAGGTCTGTTGTGCTCGATTGGTCTACCAAACTGGCTTGAGCGAAGGCAAGCAGACGAAGCAAAAGAGCCGG
>DUIU01000233.1:5557-6707 GCA_013330155.1 Candidatus Poseidonia sp.
GATGGAGCCTCGGCTGCTCCTGGTTCCCTCTCTCAGTGGGATCTGGATTACAATTACAGGGGAGATTCCCAATACGTGAGTCAAATCTTGGAAGACGGGCAAACGTTTCAGTTGACGACGGACACCGAAGCCCAAAATTTTGGAAATGTTACCAGTGTCAGCTTTTCGTATTACTGCGATGAAGGGCAACAGGGCTTGTTGAGCGATGAACCCGATGAGGTTGATTTCATCATCACCCCCCCTGCGGGAGTTGACCCCTATGGCGAAACGCTGTCGGGTACCCTCCAATGCCCCTCAAGCGGTGATTTCATGCTCAATTCAGACGTGAATGTCCCGGGAGATGAATACGCTGCTACGGCCGAGGCTTACCTTTCCCTCATCGAAATCATCAATCCTCTCAGTGGCACGTGGACGGTTGAATTTACAGCAAGGGTCAACTCTGGAGGAACAGCGCTGGACGCTGACAACGACCTTGACTTCGAGATGTATTACGACTTTACCGGCCTTGATGGATTCACAGCGGTGGAACGGGAAGAGTAAACAACTCATTCCTGAACAAGGCCGTCGACGATGTTCACGGCCGGTGTTGATGCAAGCCGTTCCTCAGCAATGGCGCAATAATCAGCAGACAGGTCAACGCCCAAGTAGCGTCGACCGTGCATTTTCGCTGCCACACACGTGGTTCCCGAACCGTTGAACGGGTCGAGGATGACATCGCCGGTAAAGGAATACATCTCAATGCAACGCTTGGGCAATTCCACTGGGAACGGAGCGGGGTGGTTGACGCGAGAGGCACGTTCGGTGGCAAAGGACCAGATGGATTTCGTGTGCTGGATGAAATCGTCCCGTGGAATGGTATCCAAGCGACCTTCGGCCCGCTCGGTCTTGGTTCTCGGGAGCTTGTAATCGCCCTTTGAAAACACGAGGAGGTATTCATGCACGTCTCGCAGACAGGGGTTTGATGCCGATTGGAAGGAACCCCAAGCGCATGAGGACCCGGCACTGGCCGATTTATCCCAAATGATTTCGCCGCGCATCAAGAAACCGATTTCAGTCATGATGATGTTGATGTGGGAGGAGAGAGGAATGTACGGTTTACGCCCGAGGTTGGCGACATTGACCACCATTCGTCCACCGGGCGTGAGCACTC
>DUIU01000233.1:7014-8198 GCA_013330155.1 Candidatus Poseidonia sp.
GTAGCACTCAGCGAACACCTCGTGAAGCATCGTGAGGTATTCCTTCAGCGAGAGGTCTTCATCGTAGTCTTTGGAGGCGTTGTAAGGCGGGGACGTGACCACGAGATGCACGCAATTATCGGGGAGCGGGAGGGTTCTGGAATCTCCGCACAGCACCGTATCGGCATGCTCCTCTGGAAAACTGTTGGCCGGCCCGACGGGTCGGGAACTGACCAATCCTTCGTTGAGACGACTGGTGTAGTAGGTGCTCGCATCGTGGCCTTCACGTCGCGAGACACCGAAGGAGGACGTGGCGGTTGAGGCGCGACGACGAGCTCCCTCCAATGGAGCACTGTCTTTGGGCGCTTCATCGACCATGACCGAGAAGGGCGTCGCGGGCCTTATCAGTTTTCGCGCTTGAACGATGTCGAGGACGCGCGTCTTGCGACCCTCTGCCCAACACCGGTCGCGCCCTGGAAGCAAGGAGAGGGATGAAAAACCGGAGGCGCTTGGATTCAATCAATGGCCAAGGTCCTGACGCTGGACGACGTCAACGTCGACGGCAAAACCGTGCTGCTGCGGGTGGACATCAACAGCCCGTTGGACCCAGCCACCAAGGCCTTTCTTGACGACACTCGAATTCGTGCCATCCTCCCCACCCTCCAAAAACTGGTCAAGGCGAAAGTCATCATCCTCGCTCATCAATCCCGACCCGGAAAGAACGATTTCACCAGCACGCTGGGCCACGCCCGTGAGCTTGGTCGCTTGCTTGGCCGGCAAGTGAAGTGGGTCGACGACATCCACGGTCCCAAGGCCATGAAGGCGATTGAAGACCTTGAGGCCGGTCAACTTCTCATGCTCAACAACGTCCGCATGGACGAACAAGAAACTTCGGTCAAAGGCGATTTGAAAGCGATGGGTGAGACCCAACTCGTCCAACGTCTGGCCAGCGTGGCTGACCTCTTTGTCAACGATGCTTTTGCATGCGCCCACCGTTCCACCCCCTCCATCGTCGGATTCACAGGCTTGCTGCCCTGCGTGGCCGGGGAATTGATGGGCAATGAAATTCGTAAACTTGACCATGCTTTGGAAACCCCCGAGCGCCCGTGCTTGGCGGTCCTTGGTGGCGTGAAGGTCGATGATTCGATTCAAGTCGCTGACAACATGCTTCGCAACGGCATCGCCGATGCTCTCTGGCCCACCGG
>DUIU01000233.1:8574-10085 GCA_013330155.1 Candidatus Poseidonia sp.
GCCTTTCTCAAGAAAGAACTCGACAAAAATTGGGCATCCACCATCAAACTCGCCAAAACCCTCATCCAAGATCACGGCGACAAAATCCACCTTCCGGTCGACTTGGCGGCCAACATCGAAGGGAACCGTGTGGACATACCCCTGAAGGACTTCCCCATTGAGGCTCCGTTCTGGGACATTGGCATCAACTCCGTGTTCCATCTCTCTGCGGCCATTCGGAGTGCTGGCACCATCATTCTCAACGGACCCTCAGGTGTCTTTGAAAATCCAGATTTTGCCCTGGGAACCATTGAGATGCTCAACGCTTGTGCTGAATCCGATGGCTACGCCGTGATGGGTGGAGGTCACACCGCCACCCTCGTCGCACAGCGAGGCCTTGCTGACAAAATGGGCCATGTCTCGACCGGCGGAGGCGCCTGCCTCGACTACATTGCAGGCCGACCGCTTCCCGGAGTTGTCAGCCTTGAACAGAGTGCCGTTGCCTTTGGTATCGACATCAGCCACGCCGAGAAGAACGCTTGAAGGAGCCACTGGGGAGACTCGAACTCCCGACCTTCTGATTACGAATCAGATGCTCTACCAACTAAGCCACAGTGGCGGCAATCCCCCGCTGCCCCAATCAAACATAAGACCCTCGGTGCAACCATCAGCATTCATGAATCATGGCGAGCAGGACCAACCATGAGCGACACCCCGCCTGTCCGCTACCGCAACACGGTCCTGTACGACCGTGGTGGGCAACGAACGGTGGGCGACGTCTTGCTCCATGCCGATGGACGCTCTTCCCCATCAAACGGCGACGAGGACGTGCTCGAGGACATCGATGGCTCAAAGCGCCTCATCACGCGCAGTTTCCAAAACTGGCACACACACTTGGCCATGCAACTCAACGCCCGTGATTTCAGCGATGGGTTTCCTCTTCATCGATGGCTTAACGAAGCCATCTTCCCGACCGAAGCACGCATCACCCCCGAGTATGTACGAATGGGGAGCCGATGCGCTGCGGCTGAAATGATTCGCACCGGGTGTTCCTTTGCTGCGGACATGTACTTTTTTCCCCATGTCACTGGCCAAGTGTTGACGGGCGCTGGCCTCCGTGGACTCATCGGTGGGCCCGTCAGCGACGCCGCCCTTCCAAGCCATCCTGATGCGGCGTCCGCACTGGAGGAACTCGATGGCCTGTTGGCCACCAACAACGAGGCTGATCTGGTGCAATACGCCATCGCCACCCATTCGGTCTACTTGTGTTCGGAAGAAACGCTCCAACGGGCCTCTGAATTGGCTGAAAAGCGAGAAGGACGACTGCACATTCATGTCAGTGAAACCCGCAAAGAAATCGCCGATTGCCATGCAAAAACCGGGCTTTACCCCGTGGAGTACCTTGACAGCATCGATTTCTTCCAACCTGGAACCATCTGCGCTCACGCCTCATGGGTCAAGAAAAACGAAATTCGTATGCTGAAGAAGCATGAGGCAACCGCCGTTCATTGCCCCTCTTCGAACATGAAACT
>DUIU01000096.1:0-7805 GCA_013330155.1 Candidatus Poseidonia sp.
GGCGGGGGCGGGGGGCGGGGGGGGGCGGGGGCGCGGCGGGGCTGCCGATGTCGTTCGGTCTAGCCGGTCAAGGAAACTCTCCTCCTCCTCGTCGTCATCAAAGAAATCATCGTACTCGTCGTCGTCCTCATCATCCTCGTCGCGATTCAGGAGGCGAGCGAGCACCAATCCCACGATCAGGAGCCCGCCTAAACCACCCAGTGCAAGCATGATGGTTCCTGCATCGACGCCAAACAGTCCTTCTTCTCCGTCACCTGAGAGTGGTATGTAGGGACAACCATCATCGTACCCGTCCACACCTTTCGCTTCGGTTGGGCAATTGTCCGCATCGTCCATGACGCCATCTTGGTCGGTGTCACGCTCTGAGATGTGGCAACCTTCCGAGTCCACCTGCAAACCCGGTGTCGTTTTCGGGCAATAATCTGCATTGGTTGCGCCAGCAACGAATTCACCAGGCCAAGATGGATTGCGGGTTGCATTCCATGATGGATCGCCCCAATTGTCTCCGTAGCCGTCGAAATCTGAATCCCTCCATTGGGTTGCATCGCCGCGCAACGTTTCGGGTTCATTTTCGTCTCGATAACCATCACCGTCATCAAGACATCCGCGGAAATCGATGTACGAGGTTCCTGTTTCCAAAGGACAATCGTCAGCGTTGTTGGCCGGAGCAGGGTTGTCGCCGTAGCCGTCACCATCTTGGTCAAACCACTGGGTTGCATCACTCGGGAAGGCATCTCCAGTTTGGTTCACATGGAGTCCAGTAGCAGGGTCCACATCGTAGGAGTAAACACCACTGTAGCCATCACCATCAAGGTCCGTATCGAGGGCACTCTCATCGGTGCAGCCATTCGCAAGAATGGGGAATCCTGGTGGCGTATCATCGCAAGCATCATCCAAGTCGGACAAACCGTCGCCATCGCTGTCCCGCTGTGCTTGTGAGCATCCATTTTCGTCCACATTTTCACCGGCACCGGTGTTTGGACAATTGTCCTCTGGGTCATTGAGACCGTCTCCGTCCGAATCCGATGTACGCTGTTCTTGACTGCAACCTTGGGTATCAGCATTGACACCAGCCGGCGTATTCGGACAGAGGTCAACATTGTTTTTGACGCCGTCATTATCGTCATCGAGCTCCGATTGGGAACATCCGTCCTCGTTCACCTGCTCTCCAGCGGGTGTGTTCGGACAGAGAAGGTCGAGTTCGTTGATCATTCCGTCACCGTCATCATCGTTCACATCGATGATTCGGCATCCAATCCCATCGGTTCCGTTGAGAACGCCTGGGACCGACGGACACAAATCTCCTTCAAACCCTACCGGGTTATCGCCGTAACCATCGCCATCTTGGTCTTTGGATTGCGTCTTCTCCTCCGGGAAGGCATCACCAAGCTCGTTGAACCTGAGGCCCGTGGTGGGGTCAACCTCGAACATGTAAGCGTCGGTGTATCCATCGCCATCAGTATCGGGGCAACCGTAGGCATAGACCGTTAAATTTCGGCGAGAAGAGTTGCCCCATTCGGAGGGGCAAGCATCAATTTGGATGCCTTGTGCGTTGGTTCCGTTGTAGTATTCGGTCCAATTGTCTGCATAACCATCGTCATCCGTATCGTTCGCTGCTGCCTTTCGCTGAGGGAATCGGTCAGGATTGGTGGCGTTCTCAGACTGATTGTCGCCGTAGCCATCACCATCGGTGTCCTTCCATTGTGTCGGGTCAAAGGGCCATACGTCGGCCCCGTGAACAGTGGCGTTCCACTCGAAAATGGTACCTTCCTCCCCCGAGGGGTCGCTGGCCCCATCACCATCGCTGTCCAAGCAACCGTTTCGGTCGCGGTACGATTCACCGTAGTCCCATGGGCAATAGTCACCGAATACCGTATCCGTATCATCGTCACCATAGCCGTCGCCGTCGGTATCTTCATGCTGAGTAGAAATGTATGGGAAGAGGTCTCCTTTTCCGGCATTTGGGTCCAGAGAGGTCGCACAACAGTCCACGCCGTGGTTATCGCCAAAGCCATCACCATCGGTGTCAAGGGCTTGCTTCCAGTTGGAATAATATTCATCGCCATCGAGGTAGCCTTGCAAGTTGTCCGACCAACCATCCTGGTCACGGTCTTCACAACCAAAGCGGTCAATCCAGGAGGTACCTGCTTCGTCATCGCATCCATCGATGTCATCTCGGAATCCGTCGAAATCGAAATCATCACAGCCTTGGTAGATGAACGACGACGTCCCTGAATCTGTGGGACATGCATCGGAAAGAGGTCCGAGGGGGTTGTCACCGTAATTGTCTCCATCACTGTTCATCCATTGGTCGGGAACACTCGGCATGGCGTCAATCATGTCAAAGACAAGGTCTCGGTCAGCGTCTGGGTACAAGCGAAGCATGATCACATCGTTATCGACTTCATCCCAGTACGCCATGTGAACGGTTCCATTGGCATCGACGGTGGCATGAACTGGATGATTGGCCACGATGTCTCCGAATTGAACCGACATCCAAGGTGCTACTTCACCCGAGGCATGGTCAAGTTCAAGGCTGTTGAAGATGAGGTGATGGCTGGTTGGATCGCTGGTGAACAACAGCAAATGGTCCCCTGCATGATGCACATCCCAGGCACCGTTGACCGCTGCCGCTGGACGTTCTGCAAGCGAGGTCCAAACACTGCTGTTGTTCAGCCCGTAAATCGAAGAGATAGCGTTTCCGCGCACAGCGAGCAATGGATGAGCCCCTCCGCTGACGTCAAGGCGATATTCGTTGTTCGTCCCACTTGGTTGGGGCAAGGTGTGTTCTTGCCAAACATCGCTACCCGGCCACAATTCATGGGCGCTGAGTGTGCCATCCGTGGTTAGAACCGCCAGCAGAAGCGAGCCATTGGCCAAGACGGTCAAGCCGAGTTCGCTGTTCAAGTCCGTATGGTTCGCAATGTCGTGCTTGCTGAGTGCCGTTCCATCGTAAATCCAGACGGCAAGGTTGGAGCCCGTGCCGTTGGAAGCGACCAATCCGATAGCAAGGGAATTGTTCGACAGGACGGTTGTTGGATGCTGAACGGACAGCGCCTCGCCTTCTTCACCAAGGGTCGTGAGCGACCAACTTGAACCGCCTACCGCCAACTCGAGTTGGTCGGTGGTGTCGTGCCGATAGACAAGATGAGGTGTGTTTTGGTCATCGACATGAACTTCAATGGCCGAGGCAAGCACCGCACTGGTGCGAACCAATTCAGAAGACCAACCGCTTGAAGTCTGAGTGGCAGCGTAGATTTGATGCCCTTGCCCTGAGGTGTAAGCAAGAACTTGTTTATTGTCATGTGTCGTGGTTGAGCCGAGCCATTGCCCCATGGTCCCCGTGGTTGCAACATCCTGTTCAAGCGCCGTCATGGACGTGGTTGAGTGGAAGGTCATGTGAGACGTGTTCTCGATGAACAACACTGGCTGCCCTGAAGAGCGAACGTCAAAGGAAACACCGAGATGGCTCGTGTTCAGGCTGGCGATGGACTGGTGAACCCACTGGCCGCCTGGTGTGCCGTCGTTCATGTGTTCGAGTTTCGAGACATGGGTTCGCAATGCGTCCGTGTGAGTAAAGGCAATACTGGTTTCACCCCGTCCTGCCGTTCCAACGTGGACATCATCAACAACGCCCTGATAGGTAAACGAGATCGATTCCCAATCACGTTCACTCACCATGAGGTAGGTCAAACCGTACGCATCCCCTCGGTCCGAGGAACGCAGGGAATAGAACAACTCGCTCAACCCGTCTCCGTTGACATCTCCGTTGCTTGCGATTCGTAGGCCAAGGCGTTCACTGCTGTTCCCTTCTGCAAGCAATTGTCGGTCATCGGTTAAACCGCTGGCGGAACCGAGGAAGATTTCAATGCGTCCTGAAGAAGAACCCATGCGGCTTGAAATGTACACATCATCGTAGCCGTCTTCGTTGATATCGCCTGCCGGGGCGATGGACTCGCCGATTCGAGAATTGGGCGTTGACGGTGAAAATCGCCAGTCGGCTTCACCGGGAAGGAATTGATTGGTTCCTTCGAAAAGCCAGAGGGAACCGGTGCCAAAGCCTTCCGTTCCGTTCAGCGGTTCGGTAATGATGTGCTCGTCGAACCCATCTCCGTTCACGTCCCCAACACACGTGATTGAAAGCCCGAACAGTCGTCCCTGAATGAGTGAAGCAAGGGTGTGGTCAGCCGAACCGTTGTACCCTGATGCAGAACCGAAGAAGTATTCCACCGATGAGTAGGAAAGGGTGCTCTCATAGGAACCTGTGTTGCCCACAATGAGCTCATCATAACCGTCGTTGTTGACATCGCATCCTTCCAGTGAACGACCGAATAAATCTCCGTCCTCAGTTTGGGTTAGGTTTCGTAAGGGAGACAACCCCGTACTATTACCGGAATAGAGGTTCACTTTGCCTTGTTCGATCTGGGACGAGCCCACGACGACGCTGAAATTACGAGCCGTAGCGGCCAACACATCGCCGCCATTGGGTTGTTGGAGGGCAGCAATGGAACTGCCCAACGACTCATTTTGACTTCCAGTGAGGTTTGACCAAGGGGAAGGGGAAAGGCCGGATTGATTTCCAAGGAATACATGAATGAGGCCGTGCCTTGCCTCTGCATCGGCGCTTGGAGCCCACCCCGGGGAACCAATCGCCAAATCGAGAATCGCATCGCCGTTAAAGTCACCAATCTCCATGCCAGCCCCATAATGAGCACCGTCATTTTCGCCAGCAAGGATGAGGTCTGGAAGGGCGGAAAGGCCCATTGTTGAGCCATAATGAACGTTGACTCGACCGTTGTCTTCCATGGAGACCAAATCTGCGTTTGGGGTCGATACCACGAGATCATCAAACCCATCGTGGTTCAAATCGCCCATGAGCATCAAGCCTTCTTTTTCATCGAGTTCACCTTCCAGTGCATAGGAAGGCACCGAGTCAACCCGACCTGAATCTTGACCGGACAAGGAACGGATGAGGTCTATGGAAAAAGAAGACTCAGATTGTGTTGCAGTGGCAACTTGTTCGATGTTGTTGGCGTCGAGGTCCATCCCAAGTGCATCAACGAGGTCATCGCTTTGCAGAAGGATACGTTGGTCGTGGTCCAAACCGTCCACTCGGAGGAGAATGACCTCCTTTGTGGCGGAGCGAGAGTACAATACATGGGCAACACCGTCGTCATCAATGGAAAGTTCGAACTGCTCTCCGACCGGTCCAGCATCCAATAGTGTCTGCGTCCAATAAGCGCCACTGAAGTTCACTTGATGCAGGGAACCGGAGGAGGTCCTCATCAATCCCCACTCCAAACCCTGGGGCGTGATATCAAGCGCCAAGTGGGTGGGTGAAACGTCTTCCATGATGGTGCGAGTGTGCCATCGGGCTCCGTCATAGTAGGTTGGGCTTTGCATGGCGTAGCGGCCCATTTTGAGGTCGTCTCCATCAGCGTAAAGCACTCGAGGAAGTTCGTTGGCGGTCACACCAATGGCGCAATCAACCAAGGTTGAGGCGTTGGAGGTGGCAACGGTGTCAACCAGCGTGTTGGACCAGACCCCCGTTGGCCGATGAATGGCTGTCCGAACCGTCCCTTCTTCGGTGCTCCAACACAGGTGTGTTTTGTCAAAACGCGTGAGTTTCATGTCGGGCGTTCCGTGATGTTCACCGTACGAGAGATTGAGCGTTTCGCTGGACCACAAGTCAAACATGGATTCCTCTCGCACTGAGGTTTGGACCAAACCATCAACGTCAATGGCCATCCCTCCAAGGTCGTGGCCATACCCTGAGGTGACTGAAAACGGCCCACTGAACTGCACAACATCAGGCTCATCAAGGGACACATCGGAGAGGTTAGCCGAAAAGAGCGGACCCATGAGCGAGAGAACAAAAACCAGAACCAGGAGGACGCTTTTTGTTCCATTTTTCTGAAAACCAACATCCGCCATGGCGTAAGCACGGCCGCCAACCTTGAAAATCATTGTTCACCTTTGACTTGACCCCCATAGGGGGTCATGGCTGTCCATAGAAGCGCACCGCTGACTTGAGAAGGGGGCGAACCTACCCGTCCATGTGGCAGGTCAAACATGTGTCGTGTTTTCCGCCGGAGAATGGGCCGACGATGATGTCGTCATGTCTTTGGTTGAGCGAGCGGACGTGGTGTTCGCCTGTGATGGTGCCCTGGCCACGTGCCTGAATCGAGGCATACTCCCACAAACGGTCATTGGCGACATGGATAGTGTAGAGCCTGAGGTTCTGGAAAATTATCGGGCCCAAGGGGGGCATGTTGAGCTCCAAACCGGCCAAGAAACAAACGACCTCGAAAAGGCACTGGAGTGCATTGAGAACGGGGACATCGAAGCTTGCACCATCGTTGGAGCCACCGGAGGAGATCCACAACATGAATGGGCGAACCTCATGGCCTGTGCAAAATCAAACCTGGACATAACCTGCGAGGGTTTGAACCATGTTTATCGATTCATCAAGTCCGGAGAACATCACTCTATAGATTTCGGAGTTGGCACTGAGTTTTCTCTTTTTGCCATGCCCGAAGCCCGTGAAATTCATCTCTCAGGGGCGCAATTTGAACTCAAGGGTTCATCCATGACATTTGGTTCCCAAGGGGTGCACAATATCGCCACTTCACCGGCAGTGAAACTTTCGTTCATGCACGGTCGCTTGATGGTGCTGTATCCTCGTCCATGGTTGACTTTGGAAGGAAGGACCGCAACATAGCCGAATAATCTTCGACTCCGTCCCAATCCTGCGATTTTTGGTCGATTCGTGCTTTTTCCAAGGTCGCTTCAAGCCCGCCCCAATCTTCGATTAACTTGAGCTTGAAGGCCGCTTTGGGAGTATAACCGGGAAGGAAATTGCGCCACAAGAAGGGGATTCGACCGGGCGTCACTTGATTGACAATGCGAACAATTGAGGTGTTGCAGGTGGTCAGCAATGAATGGTACCATTCGGGGTTGACGGCAAGATCGTTCAATTTCTGAATCATCCCCATCAACAATTCTTTGTTCTTTCCAGGGGGCGTCATTGCCCTGAACATGTAGTCCTTGTTGCCCCGACCATGGGTGCGTAGACCAGTTACATCTCGCTCAAAGCCCACGAGAAGGTAGAGCTCATAGGCACGCCACAAGCCGTCCCAAGGATGGTATCGTTCACCTTTTTCTCTTCGAGATTCAAACGAAAACGAAAGGCATGTACCTTCACCAAACTCGAAGGTCAGGTAGGTGTGTGCGAGCCCCTTAATCGAATGAAAATGGTCCACGATGAACCACACATCCTTCAAATCGTCGAGGTCAACGTGGACTTCGTCCGCCCAGTTTTCATCACGGTCCTTCGTGGTACGCCAAGTGAAATCACGGACGTTATGAAACGTAATCTTTGAGCCTTCAACCGTGGCGGTCGTCAAGTGCTCGCAATCTGCAGCCCATTCCAGTTCCAAAGAGGGTTCAAGCGGTCGAATGCGGGTGTTCCAAACATACAACAACCGAAGACCAACCAACGTGGCCAATGAACCGAGGACAATCAACAAAATTTGGACGATATCCATCTATTCCCACCTGTGCCATATGCGCCATTCACGGTCCCACCAATCAACCTCGCCTCCGGGGTGTTGGCGCCACAAGACCCCTTGATCGTCAACGGTTGTAGGCAATCCTTGCGTGTCGGGAGAGCCATCAGCGAGAACTTGTGGAGTTGGTCCGAGGGAGGGCAATTCAAGAGCCTCGGGTTCTCGATTTCGAACGAGCAGAACGAAGACCAACACCGAAACCACAAGAGCCAACGCCCCAATGGAGAACCAGCCAAC
>DUIU01000096.1:8124-20157 GCA_013330155.1 Candidatus Poseidonia sp.
GATTCGGTTTCGGTATCTGAGCCGAGGGAAGTGGATGGCAAACTATCCCGTTCCTCAGCGGTCAAATCAACACCTGGAAGGCGGATAAGGTTGGTCCCCTCCGTTGAGGAAATCATTTTCTCCGTGATGACTTCAAGGGTGATCAGGTAAGCGCCTGCTGGAAGGTTGGAACAATCCAAAACCGTGGAATTGGCCCCAGCAACGGCTTCTCCCTTCACCCTCCAGACCTTGGTCAATCCTGATGGTGCACGTCCATCGGTCAATTCCATGCGTACGGTGCAAGGAGTTTCTGTCGTGTTCTCATGACCAGCAACGGCCAGGATAAAGATGGGAGCCGGACGGTTTTCAATGGTGAAATTGAGGTTGCTCTCGGCTGTTTGGCCAAGCCCGTTTCGGTAGGTTTCTTTGAGTTCATAATCACCTGCGGGCCATGAAGAGCAATCCAACGTGTGGTCGGAATCGAGAACACTGAATGGTGCTCCCGTAAAGGTTCGAACGCCAGTTTCCCCGTAGCGTGGTCCTGTTTCGTCACCAAAGTTGCGAACGATTTCACATTCCTCCCCCGTCTGTAACATTGACCCTGCGTTCAGGTTAAGGTCGACACGAGGAACCTGCAGCGCTGGTGTAAGAACAAAGGTAGGGAGTGGGTAAGTAGCGATGAAATCACCGTTTGCATCAAAGAAATCCAAGCGAAGGTCGTGCTCGCCTTTTGACCATGCATCATACACAAGGGTGATGTTGGTTTGGCCCTCAAAAGCCACCTCCTGAACCTCAAGAACCTCGCGCTCCTTGTGGAGGCCACGGAGTTTAACGATGAGTTCATTTGAGGCGGCGGTGGAATTCAAAACCACCACCACACGAACCGCATCGATGTCGCCATCTTGGTCGGTGTCGATGGTGTCGTTTCGCAAGGCAAGCACGCTAAGGCCCTCATCTGCGAGACGCTCTTCAGTGGACAATTCTGCTCCGACCGCCGTGATGGGAAGAAGCAAGCAAGCCATGAGAAGAGCCAGTAACATGGCAGAAGCGCGGCGGTCAAACATGGTCTTCACCTCCTTCGGCCTGAGGGAGTGGTGGAAGTTGGTCCAAAGGTATCAGTTGTGGAACTGGTTCACCGATGCCGGGTGAATTCATCAATTCAGTCTCCTTCTCAAGCATGAGTTGTTCGAGCAGTTCACTGCGTCGCTTCGACCCCTTGACCAGCAAAGCGCCGAGCGCCCCGAGAAGGAATCCAGTGCCCATGACACCGTAGGTGAGCCAAGAGGCTGCAGGGTCTTCGCCCATGATGGCGATGGCTGCGGCAAACCCGCCGTAGGAATCCGACCAACCGTCACCGTTGCCATCCGGACAACCTTGGAGGTCGCGTTGGGAGGAACCCGACTGTTCAGGGCAATCGTCTCGGAATGCACCCAAAGGCAGGTCACCGAATCCATCTTGGTCGGTGTCTTTCCATTGGAGCGCCTCGGTTGGGAAGGCATCCGCCGAACCGAATGGATGAGCTGGCCATGCCTCGGTTGGGTCGGACCAACCATCACCGTCTGTGTCGCGACATCCGAGTCGGTCGAGAAGAGAAGTCCCGCGTGTTTCGGGACAGGCATCGCCTTGATGGCCTGCCAATCGGTCGCCGTAGCCATCACCGTCGGAATCTCGCCACTGGGTGGGTTCGTGGATGAAGGCATCGCCAAGGTCAGACCAACCATCGCCATCCGTGTCCTTGCACCCCCAACGGTCACCACCGGTGGAAGGGCCGACGGAAGTTCCCGCCACCGACGGGCAAACGTCCGCCGTGGTTCCTCTCGGGTTATCTCCACGCCCATCACCGTCAGCGTCGTGCCATTGTGTCGAATCTTGTGGCCAAGCATCGCCTGAGCCGCCAGGACTCGCAAGCCAAGTAGAAGTGGGGTCGGACCATCCATCGCCGTCTTCGTCAGGGCATCCCCATCGGTCAAAGGTGGATTCGCCCTGCGTCGTTCGACAGCCGTCTGGCCGGTACGATGTTCGCCAGGTTTGGCCGTCAAAGTATTCCGTATTGTCGCCGAATCCATCGTCATCGGTGTCGTGCCATTGCGATGCATCGTCAGGGAAAGCATCCGCGAACCCTGCCGGATGAGCAATCCAGAGATCGGTTGGATCCGAGAATCCATCACGGTCAACGTCGCGACACCCGAGTCGGTCGAACCTGCTGATCCATCCAGAATCGACTTCTTCTGGCGTTGAATAGGTGCAGACATCGCCCTCAAAACCGGTCAGATTGTCTCCATATCCATCGCCATCTGTATCCCGATACTGAGACGGTACGAACGGGAAATCATCGATTTGCGTGGCTCCATAGGTTTGATTGTCGCCCCAACCATCCTCATCAGTGTCCCGCCATTGGGTCGGATTGAAGGGGAAATCATCAATTCGTTGAGCGCCGATGGTTTGGTTGTCGCCCCAACCATCACGGTCGGTGTCCAACCATTGGGTTGGTTCCAACGGGAAGGCATCCGAGCCGTTGTTGATGGTCCAGTTTTCATCGCCATCGGAATAGGTGTCCATGTCGGTGTCAACGCAACCGTAGCGGTCTGAGAAGGATGTACCTCGAATGAAGGGGCAGGCATCAGGTTGGGAGGCATTGCTGACGAACTGGCCAATCTCCCAAAGAGCGCGACTGGCGTTCAATGATGGGTCGTCCCAGTTGTCGCCGTAGCCATCTTCATCGGTGTCGTTCCACTGTGAGGCATCGTAAGCGAAGGCGTCGCCTTTGCCTGCTGGGTGGGCGAACCACGCCTCGTAACCGTTCAGGCCGCCCGGGTCTGGGTCAGAATACGAATCTCCATCGGAATCCACGCAACCGTAGCGGTCTGAAGACGAATAGCCACGGCTGAACTGACAATGGTCTCCCTCGAATCCATCGAGGTTATCGCCATACCCATCGTTGTCCGAATCAAGCCACTGCGATGGCTCACTCGCAAATGCATCGGCTCCGTTTTGAACACCCCATCCGCTGTCCGGGTCGGACCAGCCGTCACCATCGGAGTCCGTGCATCCCGAGCGGTCGTTGGTGGACGCTCCAACCAAGTTGGTACAGTCATCCTCGGTGTCAACGAATCCATCTTCGTCAGAGTCTCGGTTGGTCTTGTCAATGGAAGGTGTCAGCGTGTAATCAAAGCCGTCGTTACACCATGAGTCCTTTCCCTCGACTTTCAAGATGATTTCACCGGCCGTTGAAAGGGTGGTTGAGAGGGTGGAGGTTGGTGAACCATCGTCGACATTTTGTGAAACAGAGCCCATTTTGAAAGTCCCGTCCCATCCGTCATTAATACACAGCCAATTCGGATTGCTCATGCTTCCAGAGAAGGTGACTTGGATAATATCACCCATTTTACCTTGTATTTTCCAATAATCTTGTTTGTCCTTGGGAGAACACCCGTCATCTGAACAAACATAGCCGCTGGACGAGACACCATCGGTCAGCGTGTTGGCGCTGGTCTCGGAATCGTCGGCACTCGCCAGCGGCAAATGCAGCAAGGCGAGGCCGAGGAAAACCACGAGCACGAAGCGACCGCCCATGTTCGCTGATGGAGAAGCGGATTATCAAAAGCACCCCTACGGGGTGTTGCGCTGCTCATGGGATTTTTTGCTTCCCGAGGCACTGTCGCAGGCACGATTCAAGGTGGTCGTGCTGGAAGGTAAAACCGCTGTCCTGCAACCGCTTTGGAAGGACACGCTGACCGCTGAGAACGAGAGCCTGAGCCAATTCGCCGAACATGATTTTGAGCACAAATCCTGGAGCGGGTGCAAACCACGGTCGGAGCAGCACCTTACCCAGCGTCTTGGCGTACTGCTTCTGAGTCACCGGTTCGGGAGCGGTGAGGTTGTAGGGCCCGTCGCATGCATCGTTCATCATCAAGTGGTACGTCGCGTAGATGTGGTCGTGGAGTGAGATCCATGGGTAATATTGCCGACCTCCTCCCGCCGGACCCCCAGCGCCGAGAAGGGTCGGAAGCATGAGTTGTTGCAAGGCTCCACCCATGGGCGTGGTGACCAGACCGGTGCGCAACCAAACGGTGCGTATCCCGAGGTCCTGAGCGGGAGCACCAGCGGCTTCCCAAGCTTGACACATTTCGGAAAGAAAATCATCACCTGGTGAAGAAGATTCAGTGAGTGATTCGTTGCCCCGATTGCCGTAGAAGCCCACTGCGGAGCCGCACATGAACGTCTTGGGCGGTTGTTCAAGGGTGGCAAAAAGACGAACAAGATGCTCGGTTGGCACCGTTCGACTGGACCAAATACGTTCCTTTCGCTTTGCATTCCACCGTTTATCGCCGATGCCCAGACCGGCCAAATGGATGACGGTGTCGTACCCTTCGAGACTGCCTTCAATGACCTCGCCCTTGCGGTCATCCCAAACCACACACGGTTCGTCATCAACGTCGGAAGGCAAAACTGTGGACGGTCGAACCAGCCGGGTCACATGGTGCCCAGCGGCCTGCAGGAAAGCACACAACTGCATTCCAATTAACCCGGTTGAGCCACTGACCAGGACCTTTTGTTGTGGTTGGTCGGCGTACTGTGAGATGCGCTTGATGTCTTCTTGGACTCGCAACGTCCGGTAGGCAAACATCTGCTTCATGCGCCCTTTCACCGTGAATGGAGCGGTCCAAAAGGTGAGTGGATGCAGCGGGAGTTTCCATTGGATGGTGTCATGGATTTCACTGGTCTTGGCGCTGGTTGACACAAAGCGGTGCTCGTGGTCCCAAGCGCCGAAGGGGCCTTTTTCCATGACGTCGTTGAAGACTTCTCCGGAAACCACGCCGTAATGCCGAGCGACCCACGTCGGACGGAGTGGTCCAAGCGTGATTTTGAATCGGGTGGTCGCATCGTTGACAAGCGCTCCAGCCTCCACGGGACGGATGCCCTCCCATTCAGGCATAATTCGGCGAAAGGCGCCCTTGCTATCGTACCAGGACCAAACATCCTCCACGGGGGCATCGTAGGCTGCGATGTGGGAGTAGGTCGGCATGTGAATCCCTCACTGGTGGGCAGAATAAAAGGAAGGCCCGGAGCCCAAAACATTGGTTGGTTCACTCGATTTGGTGTATTTTTCAACGTACCCTTTCGTTTTGAATTTTCGAGCCGTTGAAGCACTGGTCATGCAACGTACCTTCCCGTACACGGCCCGTTCCGTCCAACCTCGGTCGAATTTACCCATGACCCATCCGATACCGGTGTAGGAGTTCGGGTCGCGACCATCAAGTGCCCATCGGTCGTTGAGGGCAATCATCCAGTCCATGGCCGTTTGAGGGTTAGGCGACCATTCGAGAATTTTCTTCCCCCAAAGCATTCGCAGATAGTTGTGAATGATGCCTTCCTGGCGAAGTTGATTTTGTGCGGCATTCCATAGAGGGTCATGGGTGGATGCAGATTCGAGTTCTTCGAAGGTGTAGAGATAGGGCCGCTCGTCTTTTTCGTGCTCAGCCAGCGTTGTTTTGGCCCATTCGGGGAGAGAATCGTAGTCCGTATGGTTTTCGATCATGGCGCAATGAATGAACCCAATGTCTCGCCAGGTGATGATTTGGTCGAGAAAAGCCTCCACCGGTTCGGGCAAGCCCCACCATCCTTGACGGCGTCCATCATTGGGGGGGTTGACCATACTGACATCCCAACGGTGGTGGGTGAAAATGTCGTGTAGGATGGAGTGAACGCTGATGTGTCCGTAATGGAGCCATGGCGAAAGTCCACTTGCACCGCGCTCTTGTGGTTCGTTGCGCTTTTCGTGGTAAGCTTGCAATCGCTCTGCGAAAAATTCCTTCCAGCGGCGACGGCCCTCAACATATCCGCCTTTCTTTCCAATGACTGGACGAACTTCATGGTCAATACGAAGGGTCGAAAGCGCCTCTCGTCCAATGTCACCACCTTCGGAAACACGCCACAAAAATTCGTAAGGTGTCATTGGTGTATCGGTTTGAGCGAAGATGGCCTTGACGGCGGCCGGATCCATTTGCGGAAGGTCATGTGCGGATTCCAATGGCCGTTGCTTAGGAAATTCATGCATGTGTTCACGGATGGTTTTGTGGAGGTGTCGACGCAGCGAATACGCTGTGGAAAAATCGCGTCCTTGGGCTCGCATGGCCATAAATCCGTTTGAGTCGACAACGTGAATCTCACACGGAATGACGGTTAAAGCGGTGTCCAGAACATGCTTTGGATAGTATGTGGGGTAGTCATCAATGACACACACTCGTGCATGCTCGAGCCAACCCTTGAGGAGTCCAGATGCTTCCTTGCGTTTGGTTTCAACATACGGGATGTAGGTCACACCAGATTGAGAAAAAGCGCTGCGGTTGTCGACCATGCCTTGCAAAACAAAGGTCGAAATTCGGTCATTGGCCCATCGGTGTTGAAGGGCCAAGCATTCGATCACCACCAAGGGAACTGCATGTTGCTTTGCCAAGTCAATGGCATGCTCAAGGGCATGATTCCACTGAGAGCGTCGTGCAGAGGTCATCCAGTAGACGACCACCTCTCCATGCTGGTTGGGAACGCCGTGAATGTTCACTCGGCTACTTGGAATCATGAGGCATCACCCTGTCGTAGTCGTTCGGTTTTACTGGTTCTGTAGACGGCGTATGGGCTCGAACGTGGTGTCAAGCCTGCGAGATTGGGCATGAGGCTTCGCTGGGTCAGTCCGTCGATGGCCAACTGATGCATGGTTTCAGAAACCCATTCAATTGATGCACACTGAGTGAGGGTGAACCATTTGATGGAAGATATTTCTTCGTTGGCATGCGCCGCGACATCTCCCTCGACATGGACGTCATAACATAAGAACACAGCAGGTCCGTCGTTTCTGAGCGCTGTTCGCACACCAGCTAATCCCATTACCTGGCCCTGATGGCCTGTTTCTTCCTTGAGTTCTCGCAGGGCGGCCGTCTCTGGACTTTCCCCTTGGTCAACTCGACCTTTTGGCAGTCCCCATCTTCCTTTGTGGGCTCCGCTTGCCTCTTGAACAAGAAGAATCGTCCCCGCTCGGACGACCCTAGCGGCGACGCCCAAATCACAAAGCAAACTAGCCATTAATACCCATATTTTCGACCGACTATATGAAAGACGGTTTGAGCCCCTGCAAGAAAAAAGACGAGTGTTTATATACAAACTTGCAATTTTTTGTAACATGGAAAGTGCCCCAATTCACTACAACAACAACACACCCGGCGCAGACGCTGTTCTGCCAACGGCTTTCGGAGATTTTCGCATTCGTGCTTTTCGAGACCCTGGCGACGGAAAGGAACACGCCATCCTCTATGTAGGCGACCTCAGCGAGGGGTCTCCACTCGTTCGCGTGCACTCTGAGTGCCTCACCGGTGACGCCTTTCACTCTCTGCGGTGCGATTGTGGTCCCCAGCTTCACGCATCGATGAAAGCCATCCAGGAGAGAGGCCACGGAGCCATTGCCTACATGCGTCAAGAAGGTCGAGGCATTGGCCTGTATTCCAAAATGCAAGCCTACGCACTCCAAGACACCGGCATGGACACCCTTGATGCCAACCTTGCCCTCGGACTTCCTGCTGATGCACGAAAGTATGACTTTGCTGCCGAAATGTTGTACTCAATGGGCATTCAATCCATTGAACTGGTCACAAACAACCCCGACAAGCGAGATCAACTGACCCAGTATGGAATCAAAATTTCCAACCGAGTTCCAATCATCGTCGGACAGTGCGCTGAGAATCGAAATTACATGCAGACAAAAGGTTCACGAATGGGCCACATCCTACCATCTGAGGTCTGAGGATGCGCACAAACATTGTTGGACAAGAAGCCCCGCGCTTCATTCTGGAAAATGAACACGGTGAAGTCTTTGACAGCCAAACTCTTGAAGGGACATGGCGAATCATCTTCTTCTATTCAAGGAACAATTCACCGACATGCAAGCGTGGATGTTTGACGTTCAAGGAACAGCATGACCTCTTCGCCTCAGTGGGCTGTTCAATTGTCGGCATTGGTCCGGGAACGGCCGAGGAACTCGCCGGATTCAAATCCAACCTCGGGGACCTTCCTTTCCCCCTCCTCGCCGACCCCGAAAGAGTGGTAGGGAAACAATTCAACGTTCCAGTTCACCTGGGTCAATTTCCAGCAAAATCCTCGTTCCTTGTTGGACCCGACAACACCATCCGCTACGTCTACGATTGGCTGTTTCGGCCTCGTCGCCACGTTGCTCGCATCCTGGCTGATATTTCGCAGGTTCGAGGTGATTCGTGATGTGGGACGAACTCCTCTTGGAAGCAGGCCTCAACGAGCGTGAAGTTCGCTCCATCATGATCCTCGGGTCGCGCCCCAAAATGAAAGCCTCAGAACTGGCGAAAGAGCTCAACACGACCAGACTAGACGCTTACAACAGCCTCTCCCGCCTCCAAGAAATGGGCATCGTGACGGCAACTGCCGACCGGCCCATGCTGTTTTCGAGTCTTCGAATCAATGAAGCCATGGAACACATCATCCAATCCCGCAGGCAACAACTTGACCGCCTCGTGGATGGTTTTGATGAACTTTCCAAGGGCATAACAGAAACCGATGCTTCCTATGAGAAGCAACGACGGGACATTGATGACCCTCGTTTCGCCGTCTTGAAAGAAAGAACGCACATCTACAACCGTTTGCAGAAAATGGCGAATGACGCTGAAGAACGGTTGATTTTGCTCCTCGGCCAATTTGGCATCCTCCACCTTTGCCGAAGTCCAGAAGCGCTTGAAGCGGTGAACACGGCAGCCGTTCGTGGTGTTGTTGTCCAAATCATCACCCATCTCGATGGACGAACCCTCCGTTTCTTTGAGAAATTGGACAACAGCATTGATGTTCGCCACTCTGACGAACTGGATTCACTCGGTTTCGTACAAGACCAGTCCGAAGTGATTCAATACCTCAACATCGAAGACAACCCCGTTGGGCGAGGGAAAGAGGACGCTGCGCTCATCATTGAATCGGGGCCCTTTTCACAGGCACATCTTCACCTCATTGACGCCATTTGGGAAGGTGCTGTGCCTTTGGCCACCGCTCGGGCTCGTTTCACTGAGAATCAAATCAACGACCCGCTCCGTTTGACCATCGGCGAAGGTTCGTTCCTGAAGAACGTCTCCGTGGCCTTGGGTTTTGATGGACAATTGCCTGAAGAGGACACTCCGTTTGACCCAGAAGCCTTCTTTGCTGCTGGACACGAAGTCAACGAAGCACGAATGCGCCTCACGGAAGGAAAGCTCTCCAACCTCAAAGTCTTGGGGATTGACATCTCTCGCATGCTTCGTCAAATTGGGAACCGCGTCGGCCAAGAAATCGCCTTCTCGCTCCGTTCTATAGAAAATGACATCGAGTTCCTCGACGAAATGATGGATTGGTGGGAACATGCAGGACTCGGCCTCTTGCAGTACGATGTCGACCCACAATTCCATGTCGTGGTTGGTCTCAATCATCCTCCGGTAAAGGATCCAGATGCACTGCCGATGTGGGAAATGGACGATGGCATCATCGAAGGAGCGCTCTCTACAAGGTTTGCCAAGGAAGCCAACGTCGTTATCCAACGCGTTGATGGAAGTGGGGAAAAAGATGATTTATGGCGCTACCTCATTCACCGACATGAACTGAACGCGATTGAACTCGTCGATTAAACGGGCGTGGTCGCATGAAACTCGGCACCTTTCTCCGTTTTTTCCGTCAACTGAAAGGGAAGAAACCAATTGACATTGATGCTATTCAGTCCATGGGTCTGTTAGCGGTCAAGTTGGGTCAAATCTTTGCCCTACGTCCGGACTTAATCGAACCCGACCGATGCATCGAACTCCAGCAACTTTACAGCCGGGCATCAACGATTCCTGAAGAGGATTCTCAGAAGTTGTTGGACCGATTTGCACCAGATGGATTCATGGACCATTTCAAAAACATCGAGATGAAACCCTTTGCTGCAGCCAGCATCGGACAAATTCATCGGGCTGAATTGAAGGACGGGAGCAAAGTGGTGGTCAAGATCATCAAATCGGACTTTGAAGCATCCTTCAAGCGGGACGTCCAACGATTGAAGCGATGGATTCGCATGGGTCTCTTCTTCCGCCCGAAGCTGCGAAAAGTTGGCAACCCAATCGGGCTTTTGGCTCACATTGAAGATTATACGCTGCGAGAACTCAATTTACTCAATGAAATTGACGGGCGGAACCAACTCATCGCTCATGCTAAGGCCATAGAGACTCACTTTGCGATGCCGAAACTTAAATTTCCAAAAATGTGGGAAGCGTTGTCCAATGAACACATTCTGGTGATGGAAGAAATCACTCACCCCACGTTGGAAAGCCACCTCGAAGCTGGCACATTCACATGGCCAGATATGCTTGAGCTGTTTCGCATTCACGGAGCCTTCATGTTTGGTTTGGGTACCTTTCACGGCGACCTCCACCCCGGCAACGCCATGATGGACGACCAAGGAAATTTCCTCTTCATTGATACGGGTGCCATTTGCAACGCTCCAGAACATGTTCGAAATGCTTTGTTCGGGTTCTTCTACTTCCTTGCCAAGGGTGAACTCAAAAACGCCTTTGATGCGATGTTGACGATGGCTGCAGTGCGCCCAACAGGGAAAACTTTGGACACATATTATGCCTCGATGAACGAACTCTATGATGGATTCGTAGGCACCTCGGTGAGCGAAGTTTCCCTCACAGAACAGATGATGAAGACCGTCAAGGCCGCTGTTCTTGCTGGTTGCGCCTTTGGAGAAGAGGCCTTTCCGATCATTCGGTCGCTCATGTACATGGACGGCATGGTGTTGAAAGGCCATCCAAGCGTGGACTTGATCAGTTCCATGGGTCCTTACCTCGATGAATTCTCCGTTTTGATCGACCCAAACAGCATCATCCAAGCCACTGTTTAAATGTTATTTTTTGAGAAATTTTTAGGACGAAAACCCCTCTTTATATGCTGAAGCCATCACCGGTGAGATATGAGTGGACGCTCTCAACCATCTGTTGCTATCATTGGTGCTGGACCTGGCGGTCTTGCCTCAGCCCTCCTCCTCGCTAAATCCGGTGTTGACGTGACCGTATTCGAGCGTTCGAGTGCTGTGGGCGGACGAAACAAAGTCTTCGAGCGAGACGGTTTCAAGTTTGACCTTGGCCCGACTTTTTTCCACTACCCAGAAGTCATTGAAGACATCTTCAAAGCCATCGGCATGGATGCGCATGAAGAATTGAATCTCCATCGTTTGGAGATGAATTACCGCTTGATTTTCGGCCAGGGTGGACAACTTGATTGCACCAGCAACCTCGACGAAATGACCGAGCGCATTCGTGGACTCTCCGGTGACAGCAACGCCAACGCCTTCCGTCGCTACGTCGACGACAACCGACTGAAGCTCGAGAAATCCAAGGCTTGCCTGCAAGAACCATGGTACGGTCCGACCGACTTGCTTTCCAAGCGAGCGATGCGGGTTGCAAGTGTGCTTCGCCCACAGCGCTCAGTGGCAGGGGACCTGATGAAACTCTTCGACGACGACCGACTCATGTTGGCAATGTCGTTCCAGACCAAGTACCTCGGCATGTCGCCCTTCAATTGCCCCAGTCTCTTCACCATGCTTGCGTTCCTCGAGTATGAATACGGAATTTTCCACCCCATTGGAGGACTCGGAAGCGTCAGTGAACGCATGGCGAGCATCGCCAAGGACCTCGGCGTGACCTTCAAAATGAACGAAGCGGTTGAATCGGTCATCATGGATGGCAAGACCATCAAGGGTGTACGAACGGCCAACGGCGAATTCATGGCCGATAAAGTGGTCATGAACGCTGATTTTGCGAACGGCATGACTCAACTCTTCCCAGACAAAGTCCGCAAGAAGTGGAACAACAAGAAAATTGACAAGAAGAAGTACTCTTGCTCGACATTCATGGTCTATCTCGGAATCGACAAGACCTACGAGGAACTACCGCATCACCAAATCTATGCCTCGTCCAATTACGAGCAGAATCTTGAGGACATCGAAAAGAACCACAAATTAACCTGGGATGACCCCTC
>DUIU01000096.1:20534-22183 GCA_013330155.1 Candidatus Poseidonia sp.
GTTTCTCACATCCATGAGAACATTGATTGGGACAAGGAAAAGGACGCTTACCGGGATCGAATCCTCGACCAAATTGAAGCCAAGCTTGGCTTTGAAGGTCTGCGAGACCACATCGTCACTGAAATGATCATCACGCCCGAAGATTGGGGAGACCACTGCTACCGTGGCGCCGTGTTTAATCTGGCTCACGGGCTGGACCAGATGCTGTGGCGCCGACCCAAAAACCAGTTTGATGAAATCAACAACCTCTACCTTGTTGGCGGAGGAACCCATCCAGGAAGCGGTCTTCCCGTGATTTACGAATCAGCCCGAATCAGCAGCAAACTTCTGTTGGACAGTTTGGGAATCATCCCAGACTGGAACGGTGTTGACACCTGGTTTGAAAGCCGCAAACGCTCAAAGCAAGGACGTGCAGCGCTTAAGAAAACCTCAAAAGAACCGTCCAGCGGAACCCCAACATCTGCTTGAGGGATTACCATGGAACAGCACCGTCTTGATGAGGCCTATGCGTTTTGTGAAACGGTGTGCAGAAATGCTTCAACGACCTTCTACTCGTCATTCAGTGCCCTTCAACCCGATAAGCGGAGGGCTGTCCATGCGGTCTATGCGTTGTGCCGATGGGTCGATGACATCGTTGATGGCGATGAGGAGCCCACCATCCTTGAGACAAAGGCGCTGAAGGAAGCGACTAAGATTCGCCAAACGGCGGTCAGCGAACTTCACGGTGGTGTTGCTCCCTCACTTTCACCGGATGAACACCGCCGTCGCATGATGGCTTTGGTTGACATCCGAATCAAACTTCAGCGTGCCAGTGAACAAGAAATCACCGCCGAAGACCACCCCATTTTCGTCGCCCTTCAGGATGTATTCACGCGCTATCCCATCAAATTGGCAGATTTTGAAACCGTCATTGAAGGCATGGAAGACGACCTCTACCCCGTGCTCAATCAGACATGGGATGAATTGCGGTCGTATTGCTACAAAGTCGCCTCAGCCGTGGGCCTCATTTTGATTGAAATCTACGGCTATGAAGACCGAGCTGCACGGCTTCACGCCATTGACCTCGGCATCCAAATGCAACTCATCAATGTCTTGCGAGACATCAATGAAGACATGGAGCGAGGTCGGGTGTATCTCCCGCTTGAAGTGTTGGCATCCCACAACATCAGCCTTGAAATGCTGGAGAATGACAGCATTGCCCAAACCTTAGCATGGAAGGGCTTTGTTGTGGAGTATGTTGATGTGATCAAGAGGCATCAGACCTCGGCTAACCATCTCTTCGGCTACCTCGGTAGCCGAGCCCGGGTTCAACCCGAAATCATGGCGGATGCATACACGTCCATCCTCAATGAAATCGTGCGTCGTTCAGGCGATGTGTTTACACAACCCGTCAAACTCTCCGCAATGCGCAAAGCCTTGCTCGGTTTCAGGTTGAGCCTTCGTAAACTTCGAGCTCGTCTCTTTGCGTGAGCCCCTCACTCAATGAGTGGGTCCATGCGTCCGAATTCCTCAAGCAGACTCGGGCCGCTGGCAAGGTAATACACGGAACCTCGACCATCGCGAGAGTCAGCAGCGGTGGCGTTTTCTTTGACCGCACATTCTCCTGTGCAACCGTCTGCAAACGCCACGTAAACACGTCCTTCTCGGTC
>DUIU01000096.1:22538-26661 GCA_013330155.1 Candidatus Poseidonia sp.
CGACAATCTCCTGAATTAAGACAGATGGAACCGACTTGAACGGGGTCGTCCGTGACTCGGTAGGTGTGGAAAATTGGTTCATCGTCCAAGGCGTTCAAACTGTAGGTAATGTACAGATGGTATTCGGCATCATTCGGGGCATAGTGAGCATTTCCGTCCCAAGGATTCCCATCGATGTCTGACTGGTTCAGCATCTCGGTGTTCTCGCTACCGAGGTATGTTACAGCGATACGCCCAGGGTCGCCAGCATCGGTTTGAGGGAAGACCGTGGAAATGACGCCAGCAGGGGAAATTCGGATGCTCTCTTGTTCCCAAGATTCCCCCGAATCGGTCGAACGGGACATGTAGATGCCTTCGTCGCCGCCGGTCCAAACGTGGTAGGCATTTGAGGCGGTATCTGCAGAGACCTCGGAGTTCTTTCGGGGATTAGGGGTGCCAACGTCCTCACCCATGTAGCGTTCAAACCACGAAAAACCGTTGTCCTTGGAGACGATGACGGTGGGTGTGGCGACACGTGGCGTGACGTACACCGTGCCGTCGGGTGCGGTTGAAATGGCTCCGTGCAAGCCGCCGTTGGTGGTGGCCAAGCCAATGATTTGTCCACCGGCTTCAAAAGTCGCACCTCCATCAAAACTCGTGAAACAAAAGATGCCAGCCAGTTTGTTGTAGCAGTAGTAGACGGCGGTTTCATAGAAATTTCCAGTGATTTGACCAAGGGCTCCGTAACCGCTGCTGGTCCACGGCCCACTTGCCAACTTGATGTGGTCGTTGATGGGCGTGGTTCCCGAATCGTGTGGGTTGCCCAACCAGGTTTCACCGTCGTCGTCGCTCCAGCAAATCCATGAAGTCTCAAGGCCGATCATTTGGACACCGAACACACGGTCAGTGATGGGGTCAACCCATCCGTATGGGTCGCTGGTGGTGGGCGAACACATGACAGGGTCTTGGGTTTCGTCCCAGGTCAATCCCCCATCGCAGGACCGCATGACCTTCTCCATGGCAATGAAGAAGATGCATCCACTGGAAGTGATGCCGATGCTCGGTTCTTTTCCGGTTTCCCCGACATCGCTGAATTGGAAGGTCATGTTAAGAGGTTCAATGTCGACGTCGGCTCCCGTTTTGTCGGTGACGAAGATACGAGGGTCCTCTTGGACCTCAATCACCGGCGTAGAAACGACCTCTTCTTCACCAAAACATCCCGATAGAGGGAGGCTCAATACCATGAATGCCAAAAACAGGGCTCTGTTTCGCATAACACTGCGACCAACGCATCAAATAATGATGTTCCGATACGAAAAGTTGGACAGAGGTGACATTCTTCCACGTCTACGAGCATTGGCTCCAACCCAAAGACGAGGCGTGCGTAAGGGGCGCTACTCTTCAAAAAGCGACAGATAGATGCTTTCGTAGGCCTCTGCATTGTGTTCGTAGGTAAACTGGCTAAGCACACGGTCGCGCCCCTTCCGCATTTGTTCAGTACGCTCATCAGGATGGTCGAGGCAATGATTGACGGCACGTGCGAGGTCTTCATGATCGCCGCAGGTGAACAAACCCCCCACCTCATCGTCAATCATTTCGGTCAAAGGCGGCTGGTCGACGGTGACCACCGGCGTTCCACTTGCCAAGGCTTCGAGTGGAATGAGGCCTTGGCCCTCGTAATACGAGGGGTAAACGACCAAATCAGCGGCTCGGAAGTGAAGAGCAAGTTGTTCAAAACTCATGCCCGGCTGGATGTGGACAGCGTGGGCAATGCCCAATCGCTTGGCTTGTCGCATCAAGGTCTTGCGCATGTGGCCGCGACCGATGATGACCAAGCGAGCTCCCGGATGTTGTTTGAGAATTGAAGGCATTGAGCGTAAGAGGGTGCGGTGCCCTTTGCGGGCGACGAGCCGACCCACGGCCAGGAGAAGGGGCGTCGACGTGTCTGGGCGGCCGTGCAAAGCGGCCTCATCAGCTGCATCGTAGGATTTTCGAAGCGCTTCGTACGCCAACTGTTCTTCCTCATGGTCGTGGTTCATCGGCCTGAACACCTTGTGGTCAACGCCATAGAGCACCGTTTCGCATTGCCAGTCGCTCGGTGGATTGTACCACGTTTCAAACTCCTTGCGCGTGGATTGCGAAATGGCAACGGATACGCTGGAATGGTCAACACCGGCTTGTTCGTACTTGGCGTAATATCCGCCGGTGAGCAAGATGGCAAGGTCGTTCGGGTTTTTCCACGTCGCTGCTTCTTTATGTCGAGCGGCCAGTTTCATTCCCTCACGCTCGCCAATCCAACTGCCGTTGAGGGCAGAAACCACCGGTGCGATGTTTTCCTCCACCCAAAGGTATTCTTTGGCATTCCAACTGACAAGGGGAAGAAGTGTATGAACCACATCAACGGGTTTGACCTGGTGAAGACGACGAAGTTCCGTCAGGGCGTGCTTGCCGTAGGAGCGGGTGAAGGCCATGGGGGCTTTGAGCCATGGCACCTGCAAAACACTCACACCAGGTTGCTGCGGCGTGGGTTGTTTGTGGGTGCGAGTGATGATGGTCACGTCGTGCCCGCGCTGGGCAAGATGCCCTGCTAAGTGGTAGACGACGGAACCGATTCCACCCCAACGAGGAGGATATTCGCCCGAGACCATGGCGATGTGCATTGAAAGCACCACACAGGGCCTGCATTTGAATGTCATTGAACCTCGTTCGGTAAATCGCACGCTTCCAGCCAAACCTTTGAAGGTCAATCCTCGGCTCGGCGGTTCATGGGCGATGTCTTACCCGTGTCCGTGACGGTGATTCTGCCGACGCGTAATGAAGAAGAGGCCCTTGGCCCCACCATCGATGCCATTCCGCAAGGATGGTGCAAAGATTTGGAAATCATGATCGTCGACGGAAACTCGTCCGACCGTACACGTGAAATCGCCCTCGAAAAGGGCATCCGTGTCCATCTTGAACCCCGTAAAGGATACGGACGAGCTTACAGAACTGGTTTTGATGTCGCCAAGAACGACATCATCGTCACCATGGACGCCGACTGCACCTACCCCGCTGAATTGGTTCCTGAATTGGTCAAGCGGTTGCTTGATGACGACCTTGATTTCATCACCTGCGACCGACTTTCCTTGGCTGAGGACGGGTCCATGTCTGGCCTTCATGGCTTTGGAAACTGGGTGCTCTCCTTCACCGCCAGGATGCTGTTCTGGTACGGCATCAAGGACTCGCAGACTGGCATGTGGGTGTTCCGAAAGTCCATCTTTGAAAACGAAAAAATGCGACCCACCAACGACGGTATGCCGCTCAGTGAGGAAGTCAAAATCCTCGCACGCCGCCACCTGGGCAAGAAAAAAGCCATCGAAATCTCCGTCCCGTACCGCCCTCGTGTTGGTGATGCTGAAATTCACACCTGGGGCGATGGTTGGAAGAATCTAAAATTCCTCTTCCTTCGCCGCTTTGGCCTGCACCGAACCCGCACACCTTGGGGTGGGCTGGACACAAACCCCGATTCCGACAACAATGACTTGCCTGAACAAGCGTGAGTGGTTTCAAGATGGAATTCTGGCACAACCGGTGGATGTCGCAGCAAACAGGATGGCATCGAGCAGAATTCAACGATTTGCTGGTCAAACACTGGTCCAGCATCGGCGCAACTGCACAAGGCGAAGTGTTGGTGCCGCTTTGCGGAAAATCACTCGACATGGTGTGGTTGGCTGAACAAGGCCACACCGTCGTGGGCCTTGACATGGTGAAGCAGGCGATTGAGACCTTCTTTGAGGAACAGGGGTTGGAAGTAGAATCAACGGAACATGACCACCACACCAGACACGTTCATCCCCCATTCACCCTGCTCCACGGAAACGTCTTGGAAATCAAACCAAAAACTGTCCAAGCCGATGCATGGTACGATAGGGCGGCGATGATCGCTTTGCCCGTTGAATCTCGAGAAGCCTACGTGGCGCAACTTCGTCAACAAACCAAGCCGGGGGCCGTGGGCTTGCTGATCACGTTTGCTTACCCCCAAGAGCAAATGCAAGGCCCTCCATTTTCATTGCAGGACGAGCATGTGTTCGAATTGTTCTCCGAAGGTTTCGACGTAGAATGCCTCGAAACCCGTGAACTTGAGGATGAAAAAGAACGAGGGCTC
>DUIU01000096.1:27053-27557 GCA_013330155.1 Candidatus Poseidonia sp.
GTTTTCACTCCACGTCAAGGTCCAGTTCTGCTTGAACTTCCTCGGTGCCGTCCATGGCGTTTCCTTCGAGCGTGGGCACGTCCTTAGAGGAGGGTTCAACCTTGGGTGAAGGCGATTTGAACGCATCCCACGAGGTCAAGAGTTCAAGTTCCTCTTGCGCCCGACGTCGCCTGGAAATCAAGAGCGCCACCAAGCCAATCACGAACACAAACCCAAGGAATGCAGCTCCCAAAAGCAAACCTCGCATGTCATCCTGAGGTGCTTCAACCACCAAGTTGCGAGACATGAAGTCGATGTTGGCTCGTTCACCTTCACCGTCTTTGGCGATAATTTTCAGCAACGGGCGACCTGTAGTTTCCGGCTGCCATTCGAGGGAACCTTCCCAGACACCATCACCGTCGTCATCGGCAAGGTTTGCTTCCCATTGTTGAATGCCCAGCGTGATGTTCACACGCACATCATCGGTTGTTCCATCAGGGTCGCTGAGCGCAATTTGAACGGTGA
>DUIU01000238.1:0-1612 GCA_013330155.1 Candidatus Poseidonia sp.
AGGGGGCGGAAGAAGAGCCGGGGGCAACGGCGCGGGAGGCAGTTGCGCTGGCGGAGGAGGTGTCGGAAGGGGCGCCGGTGCCGGCAGTGGAGCTGGTGGCGGTGGAAGCGCAACAGGAGGCGGTGGAGCTGTTTGAGCGGCGGCGGGCGGCGTTGGAAGAGGAGCTGCGGGCAAAGCATTGACCGTGGAGGCCGGAGGGCCGCCTACGAACGCAGAAGCGGGCGGGGCAGGCGCCGTTGTTGGTGAAGCCTCAACCGATGGGTTGGTGGAAGAATTGGCGGGCGACGGCAGTGGAAGGGGTTGCGGCGCTTCTGGTACAGGGGCGAGAACGGGGGCTGGAGCGGGTTGTGGAGGTGCAGCCATGGCTTCGATCACGGCATCAATGTGTTGCGTTTCCAACGTTGATGTCCGCAAAAATTCAACAAAGGCAGGGCCTAAAAGAGCCGTGCTGTTGTGAATCAAGTAGGGCTCTTGGCGCCAACCTGAGAGGTAAAAGTCATGGCGGCCACCATGGTCTGAGAATGAAATTCGATGGAGGTCGAGTTGAGTCAATAGCAAGCCCGTTACACCAGCCAAGACGAACGCTCCGCCTCCAATCGCCAACAATCCTTGCGCAAAACTTGTGGCCATGAGCACGCCGAAACCGATAGCTCCCCACCAAACGCCCTGCAATTTTTGAAACAAATCCAAGTGGGTGTGGGAGTAGCCTGAGATGTGTTCTTTGACCAAAGCCATTCGAACGTTGAGGCGACGAACACCATCGGGGTCGTAGCGTGCTTCGACAATGCGCATCAACTTCTCATCCATGATGAGGGAAGTCGATTCCAGCCCGTTTCGATGTTGGCTCAGTGGAAATTCAACCACCTCTTCACCCTGGAGTGCGAGGATGGGGGCGGCCCGAATCGGAAGTGTCCAAGGCGTTGGTTCGTCAGAAGAAAGGGGCTCGTCGGAAGGTTCCGATTCATTCTCCGCGAGGTCTGATGTGTCATCGTTGACCGCGGATGCCTCCTCACTGGAATCGTCCGATTCCTCTGAAGACATTGCCACTTCTGGGGCATCCTTCTCTTCCGTGGATTCCTCGTCGTCGCTGGGCCACATGACGGGGTCGTCCTCGTCCATGATGTTGGCTTATCCGGACGACCACATTAAGTGAACCGTACCGCTATCATCGATGAACTTCAGCAAACCAAACGGTCAAGCCATCAGAGGCTTCGAAGCCCTTGCCTTCCTTGGTTCCAACGACCGTGTTGGCCGAGGATTGATTCACGTAGTTGAGGACTTTCTCGGTGACTGAACCGTTGAAAAGCACCGTTTCGGCCTCTTCAGATTCGCTCAACGCAGCCTCAAGTTTGGACGGGCCGATTTCATCGGAAAACGTTCCATCTGCAAATCGGATGATGGCTTTGTTCTTGCCCATTTCGTCAACCTTGTCGAAGAGTTCTTGGATTTCAGCTGGCGCTGCTTCCTTTTCGAACTCCTCGCCCATGTCCTTGTCCCAATCTTTGTTGCCGCCGAACTTTTGGTCGTCTTCTGCGATTTTCTTGTCAAGTTGGTGCTTGAACTTCGCCGCTTCGACCTTTTTCTGAAGGCACATGGTGACGGTTTTCTGTGG
>DUIU01000238.1:1988-8195 GCA_013330155.1 Candidatus Poseidonia sp.
AGTTGCATGAACAACATCTCGCCGCCCCGGTCGCCATCAATGGCGACGGTGACACTTTCCTTGCCGTTGGCGAGGTCAATGAGTTCCTGCTTGATGTTACCCGACCCATCTGCGCTGATGGCGTTCTTCACACCGCAGTTGAGCAGGTTTCGAACATCGTTTCGTCCTTCAACAATGATCAGTGAGGTTGAGGATTCAACGTTCGGTCCACAGGTCAAACCATGGAAGGATTTCGCCGTCCCGACGGTGAGTACAGAGCGGACCTCTTCAATCACGGTCTTGGACGCGGCTTCACCTGAGTTGACCAGGGTGAGAAGCAGTTCCTTGGCTCGGTCAACAACTGCCGTACGCTTTGTAGCACGGATGTCGCTGATGGCGACGACCTTGATGATGGCGTTGCAGGGACCAATGCGGTCAATGGTTTCCAGCGAACTGGCGATGATGGCCGTTTCGACATTGTCCATGCTGCTTGGAATGATGATGGTGCCATGCACCTTTCCATTCTTGGTATCCATCTCGACGTCAACGTGGCCCACGCGGGCGGTTCGTTGCAATTTCCTCAATTCGAGATCGTCGCCGAGCAACCCTTCGGTTTGCCCCATGATGGCCCCAATGATGTCCTTGCGTTGGACGGTTCCGTTTACTTTGATATCAGCCCGAATTTCATATTTCATGGCCTTGCCTTTTCCACCGCCTCCGCGGTTTGAGTTGCCGCCTCCGCGGTTTGAGTTGTTTCTTCCCATTTGGTTCTCTCTCCTTGTTTGCACACAGCCACGATGCGTTGGGTCGACAACCAGGTTGTCGACGTCCGAGGCAACCACTTGCAGAGCAAGGGAAGTGAATGTGAACAGACACCTCCACTTGACGAGCCCTTTTGAATCCTGTGCCGTAATCTCGGCTAAAGGAGACTATTTACTCCCCCAACGGTTTCTTCAAAAGGTCGGGGCGCCTCGGTAGAATGTGTCGTCGCAACAACTCGGAGCCTTGGACGTGTTTCGTTCTACGGTGGAAGTCATGTTGGGCGATGGCGTGTTGACTCGTGAAGAAAAGCGCCTCATCATCAAACTCGCCAGCGCGCTCAACCTTGCTGCAGAGGAGCCCGCCTACATTTACCAATGCATCCAGTCTGGAGAAGTTTCGAGGAGTGGCGAGCCGATATCACCTGAAGACATGCGCATCATTTACACAAAAGTGTTTGAGGTTGCCATTGTGAACGCCTCCCTATCGCGAGACGAATTTCGAGTGATGGCCAACTTACGAAGCCAATTTGATATCGACGATGAGCTGCACGAAGAAATTGAGCAGGAACTTCGTGAAATGATGAAGGAAAAGTACGGGGACAAGGCCATGATCGACACCTTGATGGATACGCTCAGGGATTCGGTTGGATTGGTAGGTGACCTTTTTGATACCTTTAGGAAGAAATCTCCCGAAGGTGAGGAGCGGTGAATCCGTTTCTTGACGATTGGCTGGAAAGGCAATCAAGTTCTGAACTCAAATCAAAGCGTCGATGCCTCAAATTCCTCAAAACGGCCTATGCCGCTTGCGTGAGTGATTTTGCCAACAAGCCAAGAACCGACGTAACCATGACCGAGGGGGGTTTCCGGTTTCATGTTGGAACACCCTTACCAGACCTGCGTCAAATCGCTTCATGGATGTTGACACATGCTCCTCGAAAGCGAACATTGGCCAAGGTAGTGCCTGCCCTTTGGAAACGGCACGGTCGCGAGGATGTGAGCATTGCAGGCATCCTTCTTGCAAACCTCGAACCATCGACGTTGGGTCAAGACCCGTGGATGGCCTTCATCCATCTTCTCCAGCGGCAAGAGCCGCTTTTGGTGGTGCTTGAAGTCGCCGAGGAATTGGTTCGTGCAGGACACGCTGTGCCGGATAATGCGTGGTTGGAAGCAGCCGCAGAACAAAGCCCCCATTGGCACCAGTATTGCGTCCTTTTCTTGTCGCTGAAACGGGAGGACATTGGGTGTCGAGCCCTGATTGAGCAGGCGCCCAAAGGCGGCGAGATGTTTGAGCGAATTCGAAGCCGATTGCTTGAATCGGAGAGTTGAAGGAGTTGGCCCCTCAATTCGTTTCATGGTGGAACGGCTTTTGCCTGCGGAGGACCCTGTCCTTGAGAACGTCCTCAAATGGACCGTGGAGCGTGATGCAAAGGACGTTCGGCGCCTCCTAGAGTGGTTACCTGAAGCAAGGTCAAGTCGTGAGCGGAAGGCCTTACTCCACCGTGTCCGAGGCTTGTTGTCCGAACTGGAAGCTGCCCTCGATGAACTTGAAAAAATGCATTGAGGTGCCCTGCATGACCATCGCCATCATTCTCGCAGGAGGAGCGAGCCAGCGCATGGAAGAGGACAAAGCAAGCATGTTTGGTGGAGTCAATCGTCTTCAACGGTGTATGCAACAGGCAGGTCTTGAACGAACCGTTGTGTTGTGTGGGAAGGAAGAGCGAAGGGGCCTTTTTAGCGGCGAAGTGTTGGTCGATCCGCCAGGTGTTCAAGGCCTTCATGAGCTTATTTTTTGGTTGCTCGATACCTTTGATGAGGGAATCCTCTTGGTTCCATGCGACGCTTTTCTCCTCACGGCCGATGCCGTGCAGGCGCTGTTGAACAACTCCCCAAATGGGGGCGTTCCCCTTGATGAAGAACAATGTCGCCAGCCGCTTTTCGCCCATCTGCCGAAAGGGGTCAGCGTTCACAAAGATGGTCAAAACGTCCGTGAGTTGATGCAGCATCTACCGTCCATTGATGTTCGCCCGTTCAACGCAGCCTTCACCAACTTCAACCGACCTGATGACCTTCAACACCCGCAACTGAAACGACGCCATCGATGAGATGAACGCGTCCCTCGGCAATCCACGTCAACACTTGCGGATACAGTCGATGTTCTTCGACTTTCACACGGGCACTCAGCGCTGCCTCATCATCGTCCGTGAACACAGGCACCGGCCGTTGGGCAAGGATGGCTCCAGTGTCCATCCCTTCGTCCACCAAATGAACCGTGCAACCCGTAATGGTGGTCTGCGAAGCCAGGACATCTCGATGGGCGTGAGCGCCAGGAAAGTGAGGGAGAAAGGAAGGGTGTATGTTCACCACGCTATTGGCCCAATCGCTTAGGAAAAGAGGCGAAAGGAGGCGCATATAGCCTGAAAGAACGACCATTTCCACATTGTAATCGGCCATTTGACGCAAAATCTCCGCTTCGTGTTCTTCCCTTGAGCGGGGGCGCCCCTCATGATTTTGTTCCACGACCAAGGTGGGGACGCCGAGACGTTGAGCGCGTTCAAGACCTTCAATGCCTGATGTATTGGCGACCACAACCACGGTTTGGTGGAGAAGGTTTTGCGTTCGCTGTGCTTGAACGAGTGCTTCCATGCCGCTGCCCGACCCCGAAAGAAACACCGCACAACGAAGCGGTTGGTCGGCAGTGGCGATTCGCCCACCGACGGGAATTGAATCCATGATTCACCCAGAGGATGCGGGGTTTCAACCCTTTCCATCCCCTGCAAAGGGGTTTTATCACGGCCGCCACAACCATTGACGAGGACAGATGTCAGCAAACGCAGCATCCTCGGATTCCGAAAAGAGGGGCGAACGACAAGGCTACGAAGGCGAGAATGCTACGCGAATGAACGATGAGCTCATTCGTGATGTGCTGTCCAATCACAAGCCAAGTGCCAACCCGATTGTCCGGTTAATTTGGATTGTTTTCGGGAGCGTTTTTGTGGTCTTCGCCGGAATCGGTGTGTTGCTTCCCGGATGGCCCACGACCTCCTGGTTGGTGGCTGCTGCCTATTGTTACGGTCGGTCATCTCAACGTCTTTTTCGCTGGCTTCTCACGAACCGGGTGTTCGGTTCGGTTCTTTTGGACTATTACCGAAACGACCGGGCCCTTCCTTTTCATTCAAAGATGGTCATTTGTGGCCTTATCGCCGCCGTCTCTGTGGCCTCCATATGGTACATCACCTTCCTTGGAGACCCCGGGTTTGGTCAAATCACCATCGCCATTGTGGCCCTCATTGGAATCGGGTGGGTTGGATGGAAAGTCCCCACGCTCGAGTAGTCGCTCAATGGCGGAACAGGCGGTGGCCCGTGAACAGCATGGACATGCCGCGGGCGTTGGCTTCGTCAATCACTTCTTGGTCGCGAATCGAGCCACCGGGTTGGACAACGGCTGATGCCCCAGCGTCGGCTGCTTGCTCCAATCCGTCCTTGAATGGGAAAAATGCATCGGATGCAAGAACGCAGTTCTTGGCCCGTTCGCCGGCGCGGCGGGCAGCGATCTTCACCGCTTCCACTCGGCTGGTTTGGCCGGGGCCGATGCCCACGGTCGCCGTACCTTGAACCATCACGATAGCATTGGATTTCACTTGCTCACAAACGCGCACAGCGAACTTCATGCTGTCGATTTGCGATGGTGTGGGTTCAACCTCGGTAACTGTCTTCGCTTTACTCCAATCGATGATTGGCGGCTCCTCGGTTTGCACCAAGACACCTCCCTCAATGGGTTTTCGAACCACTTGCCGTTGAAGCGGAGCCAATCGGTTATTTGGGGATTCAATGGTGAGCAGTCGGCGGTTTTTCTTCGCCATCAAGATCGTTTTTGCCTCGTCAGCATACCCTGGAGCCATCATCACCTCAACGAACAAGTCTCCGATGGCTTCTGCCGTTGAAGGTTCAACAACCTCATTGAAGCAGATAATGGAGCCAAAGGCGGATTCTGGATCGCTGGCAAGCGCCATCTCGAACGCTTCTCGTTGGGTGGCGGCCAGAGCGGCGCCACACGGATTGTTGTGCTTGACAATGACACAGGCATGCGGAGTCGCAGGCCATTCATCAGTGGACAAAGAACGGCACAATCGAAGCGTGGCGTCAGCATCGCTGTAGTTGTTGTACGACATGGCTTTTCCACCCTCGACCTGGGCTGTCACGAGGGTGCTGTGCCCTTCGGGGGCGTCATGGCTCACGTACAGAGCGGCGGCTTGATGCCCGTTCTCACCGTAGCGGAGCGTCCCCACTTGATGGCTCGCCGAGAGAATGCTCTGAGGAAGGCGGTCGCGCTGTTCTTCCATGGAGGAAAAGGTGGCTGGGTCGCCCGTGGTCCGTCGGTGCAATTCTTGCGCTATCGCAACATCGTAGGCCGCTGTGTGTTCGAACGCCTCCAACGCCAGCGACTGTCTGAGGCTCATCTCGACATCCGCAGGGTTTTCAGCTCGCTCAAGGGCGTTGAGGAGCGAAGGGTAGCGGGCGGGGTTGGTGGCGATCAACACGTGTTGATGGTTCTTCGCTGAAGCGCGGACCATGGTCGGGCCACCGATGTCGATCATCTCAAGCAGTTCATCGTTGGAAAGTGGAGGCGTTTTTGCAGCGGCGTCGCCAAAGGGATAGAGGTTGCAAGCAACCACGCGGATAGGTGCATAGCCAAGTTGCGTGAGTTCTTCGGCGTCTTTTTCTTGGTGCAAACGAGCAAGAAGGGGACCGTGAATGGCAGGATGAAGGGATTTGACACGGCCATCAAAAATTTCCGGATGCTGTGTGACGTCCGATACAAGACGCACATCAAGCCCTGCTTCCGAAAGTTTTCGGGCGGTACCTCCGGTTGAGAGAATTTCAAAACCAAGGTTTGCAAGTCCTTGAGCGAACGCTACGATTCCTGTCTTGTCCCATACGCTGAGAAGAGCTCGGGGCGGGGGTGAAACGGCTTTCATGGACTGAACCCGTTATCGTACTGGCCCCGTCGGATGCACTTGAACATAGCGACAAGGCCCACTTGCCCTCAAATTTCAATCGCCGCGGGCTGAGATGACTTGGTCTACCCGGAGCAATCCGCACGTGGTCTCCGTCGCCGACTCCAGGGCATGGTGGAGGGTAGCCGAAGGTAGCCAAGTGGATTCGATGATGCTGATCTCACCCGTCGCGTCGACGCCAGAATCAACATCACCGTTTCGATGGGCAGCGCGTAAAGCGAGGAGGGTGTCAAGGCGGTCAACGCCTGCATTTTGGGCCAGGGTGGATGGGATGTTTTCAAGGGCTCGAGCAAACGCTTCCATCGCCAAACGCTCACGCCCGGCTTGGCCTTCCGCCGCTTCTTTGACGGCCAGGGAAGCGCCCATGTGAAAACTGCCTCCTCCTCGGACGATGTTTCCTGTCTTCATGGCGAGCGAGGTAGAACGGAGGGCGTCGTACAAACCGCGAATGG
>DUIU01000238.1:8499-9526 GCA_013330155.1 Candidatus Poseidonia sp.
GTACAAGCCGCGAATGGTCTCCTCAACAGCCGCTCCATCGCCCCCACCGACGTCCAACGTGACCAAACCTGCCTGCTTGCCAAAGCGCATGCAAAGCCGTTCCCTTCGTCCATCCATTCCTTCCCCAGTTTCAATTTCCAAGGATGAGAATTGTCCGAGCATCGAGGAGTCAGCATCGTCAAGGTGGTCGCACATGGTGGCGCCTGAGGCCCGGGCAATGTCTTCAATACCTGAACGTTCAAGTCCTCCGAGAACGAAACAGCCTGCATCGGTCAGCGCGTGAAAAATGCTCGGCTCGATGATCTCTGCACTGAACACCGCCGTCGCACCGGTGGCAAGAACTGCCTCAACTTTCTGGTGGAGAAGGGTTTCTTTGGCCTCAATAAAAGCCATCCACTGGTCGGCCTTTTCAACTTCAATTTCGGTTTCGCGGACCGTTTCCTCTTGGTCCAGAGGGCAGGTTAAGGCCAGCAATGTCCCTGCCTCAAGGCTTCGAGGGAGGCGGTCAAGGGTCAGGGCCGCATCAAGAACCAAGCCATTGACCAACCGAGTGTCGTAGAGGTTGCCTTGCGTCCGCTTGGCCATGCGAACGTCTTCATGGTCAACACCGTCATTGGAGGCGACCGTCTGAAGGGCTTCGACAATGAAACGGGCGAGGGTGATGTCCCCTGTGTCAGCAGAGGTTCCGGTCATGGCGGTTTGGGCGATGGAATGCAAGCGTTCGTCGTGACTTTCCAACGGTTCTGAACGCGTATCCAAGTGGTCCAAAGCCACCTCAAGGGCTGTTTGATACCCTTGAATGCAAACCAGAGGGTGAAGTCCTCGCTCCAGCAATCGGCCAGCTTCGCGCATGAGTTCACTGGCGAAGAGGAGGCATCCTGTCACTCCATCTCCACAGGCTTGTTCCTGGGCGTCAGCCAATTGGACGAAGGCTTTGGCCGCAGGGTGTTTGACAAGAAGTTCAGCGACGATCTTGGCGCCATCGTTTGTAACAGCGGTTTCCCCGTTGGTTTTGTAGAGCATCTTG
>DUIU01000151.1:0-8503 GCA_013330155.1 Candidatus Poseidonia sp.
AGGATGTATTTCGGATCTCATGTCGTCCTGAAAAACTCGTTGCAACCCTTTGTACACCCATGAGTAAGTTTCTCACGCGTCGGTACCCATCCATGAGATGCCTGTTGGATCGGTGTTGGATGGGTTACATGAGTGTAACAATACAGATTTAACCAAGAATGCCTTCATCGCAACATGGCAAAATGGGAATCATTTGTTTTGGTCTCGATTTTTATTTTGGCATCATTATCAGGTTGTTTGTCTGATAAGACTTCACCAGTTGATGAAAATCAATCTAATTCAGAATACAGAAAACTAGTTACTTCTGAAGGTGAAGAAAGAAAATTCATAGTGACTGTACCAGACTCAGTAAATGAAAGCAATAGCGTTCCAGTTGTGATTGTCATACATGGAACAAACTCATCGGGTCAAATCTTCCACGACAAACCTGATTTATGGGTTCCAAAGGCTGAGCAAGAAGGTTTCATCGTTGTCCATCCAACCGCACTTGTTCATTGTTACATTGACAATGGCAACGAAAAAACAGTTACAAAATGGTCGTTTGGTGATTTAGGTCAAAACGATACAGAAATGGGAGGATTGCCGTTGTGTGAGGGGCAAACGCTCGCAAATGATTTGGAATTTTTTGACATGATGGTTGATATCTTGAAGACCGAATACCCAGTTGACGAAAATAGGATTTATGTTACTGGTAATTCAAACGGGGCAGGAATGGGTTTGAGATTAGCTGCTGAGCGTTCGGACGTTTTTGCAGCAATAGCAGTCAACGCAGGTGCTCAGTCATTGTTTATTGAAAAGCCAGATGATTCTCGACCCATTTCGATATTGTTCACCGTTGGCGCAAAAGACCACTTACTTGCAGATATGGGTCTTTCAGTTCCACTTGTCATCAATGAATCATTAATCAATGATCTATCACCTCTAATTCAACCATTGTTAACACTCCATTCCCTTGGAAATGCATCTGATTACATCTACACAGAAACGACCTACCAGAGCCGATTGACTGGACAGTATTTGTTTGAAAATAATTCAAACGGAAATTCACTTAGATTTACGGTGATCGAAGGTCTTGGACATCCTTACAATCCCGATTTAGTCCCTGGATTTTGGAACTACTTCAGCACACACTCATTAAATTAAACAACAAATTTGAGAATTGAGTATGAACCATCAACAAATCAATTCGGATGCGTTGGAAGGGGCTATCCGAAACCCCATCCAACGGAAAGAAGTCGTTGGAAGGGCTTTGCGTGGGTCTGTTTGTTCGCTACCCATTGCTCAGTTGAACAGGCCTTCATTCCACGAAGTGATACTTCCTGTGAAAGCAGATGCAGCAACAGTAAGTGGGCTTGCAAGGTAGAGCTTTCCAGGTCCAGAACGTCCTTGGAAATTACGATTGATTGCGGAGACGGTCACTTGTTCAGGCGTGATGGAAACACCAGGGCCTGCACCGATGCATGCGCCACAGCCGGGGTCGATGAGTTTGACACCAACTCGGCCAAACAAATCGTGCCAGCCTTCGCGAACAGCCAAATCCTTGACGATGCCTGAGCCGTATTGGATGTAGAAATCAACGCCGTCTTTGACCACGAGACCTGCTTCTTCAGCTGCTTTACACACTTGAGCATAGTAGGCAACATCGTCTGCTTTACCTGCAGTACATGAGCCTCCGTAGGCAATGTCAATCGAGACGCTTCCGATCTCAGCAACGTTCGCTCCATTGGTCGGGTCGCTTGGAATGCCTTTGTTCGGGTCACCGGGGTGTGCGACCATCGGTTGAATTTCAGACATGTTGATGATGTGGACTCCGCCGTCATAATGAGCGTCTTGGTCAGGATGTACGGCAAGTCCCTTCTGAGTTTCAATGTCAAGGTGCGGTTGGGCAGCAATCATCCAGTCATAGAGCAGGTCGTCAGCTTCGCAAATGCCAGTTCGGCCAGAACATTCAGTCGCCATGTTGCACAAGGTTGCTCTCTCGTCAACCGACAATCCAGCAAGTCCCGGGCCACCGAATTCCATACTGCGGTTCAAGGTGAGCTCCTTACGCGCATGGTCGGCGAGAATGTAGAGGATGACATCTTTTGCGGTACACCCGGGTGCAAGCGTGCCCTGAAGATCAAATCGAATCGATTCCGGAACTTTCACAAAAGTGAATCCAGCGCTGATGAGGTTGGCGTATTCTGTTGCGCCAACACCCCACGTCAATGCGTTTGAAGCCCCGCCCATGCAGGTGTGAGAGTCGGTGGCTTGGATGAAATCACCAACTTCGATAAACTCTTCACGCGCCACTTGATGGCAAATTCCGGGAGAAACGCCGTCTTTGGCAGAATAATCACGAACTTTCGTATGCTGCTGGAATGCAATTTGTAAATCTCTCAACGTTTGTACCTTGTCCATGAAGGGAACAAACTTTGGATTGTGATGAGCATAGAGCAAATGGTCTTCAAACACGGCGAACTTACCAGGATTCGGCAAGGAGTATTCATTGCCGTATTCTTCTTGTAAGAAGGTATGAACTTGAGCGGTGGTAAATTCGTGTGAATAGCCCCCTTGAACTTGGGCGATAACCGGGTCTTCAGGTTTGACGCATTGCCCGTCTTCTTGTCCTACGAGATTTCGTGCTATGATTTTCTCAGCCATGGTCATTGCGCGTGGAGGCGTTTCGATAGCAGGAAGTTGAATTTCTCCCGCCTTGAGTGACTTTGCAAAAGGAAACAGCCCACCTTTTTCGAGAATGATTTGAGTCACTTCGTCGTATTGAGAAGTGAATTCAGCCAGGTCAATTTCTTCACCTTCTTGCAGCCTTTCAAGCATAGCATGATTGCCCATTATTTGTCCAAGGTTGATGTTGTTCCGTTCATGGATTGGAGCGAATGAAGCGGCGATGACGATGTTAATTCCAGCCCAGCGCTCACATTGAGCGGCCGTTTCACGAGAGGATCCAGTTCCCTTTCGCTGTCCGGATACAATCACTTCGAAGTTGCCGTTTTTTAGGGCGTTTTCTCGAAACACCCTCAGGCCGTTATGCATCAATCCAGCGTAGGCGTTTTTGGCAATTTCAGCGGGATCGTGGTCAAAACAAACCCAGGCAGGAGTCATGACATCTGTGTTGATGTCATCCAGGAGATCTTCAACGCTCAAATCGTCCATCTTGAGGTTCAAACCATCATACAATTGTTGTTTGATAAGGTCCAAGTCCTTGGTGAGGAATAAAACCCTTTTTCCGGGCGTGAGAGCGACTTTTTGTGGTGGCCAGTTTGCTCGCATTCTTGCCCCTCAACTTTGTTCATGGGCCAAATGGATATAATCGGTTCGGGCGCGTTGCTTGCGAAAGCATTCCGATTTACCACCGCCAGCGCCAAAGCCTAGCGGTAAAATGCAGACCGAATCCCATTCATGGATGAAAATCTCAGTAAACCATTTTTGCTTAAACTTTATATAATATCGTCTTGGCGACTATATCAAGGTTCCCTAAAGAGTTGGGCATTTGGCCCGGCAAGGGGATAAAATGAGGGATACATATGGATGAACAAATGGATATGAAGGCGAGTCAGCCAAGTGCCGTGATGGGGTTGCTGCTTGCACCTCTGGCCGTGCTGCTCGCTCTTGCCACCACACGAGTCGTGGGCATTGAATACGACTTGACATTGAACAACATGATGCCGATGCTCGTCGTCGCTGTCGCTAGCATGCTGGCTTTGGTGCCACGCATCGTTCAGGAATCTCAGCCTGGTCTTTCCACCTCTACCCTTTCCCTCGGCGTTTTGGTGTTTGCTCTTGTCGGCGCTGAATTGCTGTACGCTTTTGCTGACGTCGATGCGGTTGCGGCCTTGATGTTCGCCTTGCTCGTCGTGTTTGGGTCAAATCTTGACCTTCGTGGACGCCACGAGTGGAGAACGGCTATGACGTTCTCAGCCATTGGATTTTGGCTGGCCATAGCGGCAGCTGGAGACACCTACGCTGCCCTCCCTTCAACGTACAGCATGGAAAGCGGACAGCTTGTTTCCACGATGAATCTGGAACGCCAGGCCACCGCGTACGTCTTCTTTGCCTACTGGACCATGACCACGGCGGCTGGATTGTTGGCCGGTGTGCTTGCTCGAGGTACAATCAATCCCTCGGGAGAAGAGGGATGGTTCTCGTTCCTCGGCCACTCAAACGGATTCAATCGCTCTGCTCTCCCATTGATGGGTGCGCTCAGCATGTGGGTCGTCGTTTTTGCAGGTTCACTTTGGCACTTCAACAGCGTCGATGTGATCGACCAACTTGGCATCACTACGGAAAACGGATACCACGGCTATGCCGGCTATTGGAGCGCTTTCTTGACCGGTGTTGTTGCCCTTATCGTCGCCGGTATGGTGGCGGAGCGATGGTACACTCGTGCCATGTTCGTTGGTTCGATGTGGACGCTCTACCAAGTGGCTGCTTGGTTTGAAGCAGGAATTTGGTACAACGAGGATCTTGACGGAACGTGGGGTGCCTTGATTTGGCTTGCCATCACCTTCTTCCTCAGTGTTGGAATCTATTCCATTGGGAACCATGAACGCTACGGCGGTTGGGCCAACCTCGGAGAGCACGAGCCCTCTCAGGCGCGCCTCTTCCTTCGAGCCCACGGAGCAGGTATGATGGTCGGTTTGGCCTTCCTCATTGGTCTGGCTATCCGTGTACAGTGGTACGCGGTTCCATCCATGAATGCTTTTGGAACGGGTAACTGGGACATGACCGGTGGTTCTGACCCTTGGTACATGAAGCGCGTCGTGGACTACATCCTCGCCAACAATGCCCACCTGGTGTTTGACGCCGACCGGTTCTATCCAGTCGGCGGCATCAACCCACGTCCCCCGCTCTTCACCTGGTCGATGGCCATTGGTGCTATGGTGTTGGAACCCTTCCTCTCAAATCCCGAAGATGCGGTTTGGTGGAGCATGCTTGCTCTACCAGCCATCTACGGAGCTTTGACCGTGTTCCCCATCGCCATCATGGCCAAGGACCACTTCGGCAAAGGCGCTGGCGTTCTGGCTGCCTGGCTCATCGCCTTCATGCCTGCTCACGTCACCCACTCCACGTGGGCTCTGGCTGACCACGATGCCTTCGTGATGTTGTTCATCTCGATCGGTTTCATGTACTGGCTCCGTGCGGTCAAGTATGCCGGCTCAGCTCGCATAACCAAGACAACATCGGCTCACCCGATGTCCTTTGTGCGTGCTTTCAACGACGTTGCCCAGCATCGACAAGCTGCCATGGCGAACGCGGCCCTTGCTGGTGTCGCGTTTGGAATCGTCGCCCTCGGATGGAAAGGGTTCGTCGTCGGTCCTTCGATCCTCTTCTTGGCTTACGCCCTGCAAGTGGCCCTGAACATGTTCCGCCGCCGTGATTCAACCACCTTGAGCGTGATGTTCCTCGTGATGTTGACCACCATTTTGTTGATGGTTCTACCATTCTATGCACACCCGCAATTCAATTTGGTGTTTGACCCAACAGGACTGCAACCCTTCTTGTTCATCTTTGGATTCACGCTGGCCATTGCCTACGTGACAACCGGTTTCCGAGACAAGCCTTGGTTGCTCGTTCTCGGCACACTCACCGCCGTTGCTACCGTCTTCTTTGCCATCCTTTACGTCCTCAAGACGTTGGAACTTTCCAACGCCTGGGATGTCCTGTTCACCGGCAGCGGCTACTTCACCAAGACCAAGATTTTCGGCACGGTTGCTGAAGCGAATGCACCGAACCGTGCTCAACTCTTCGCCTCCTTTGGACCGATCACGTTTTTGCTCGCTCTCATCATGGGCGGCGGACTTCTTTGGCGAGGTCTTCGGCATCGAAATGGCACCGCTTTGGTGTTTGGTGTCTGGGTCTTTGCAGCCACGTTCATGGCTTGGAACGCTGCTCGTTTCATGTTCAACGCTACGCCCATCATGGCCATTCTTGGAGCGGCTGGAATCATGGCGTTCTGGAAGTGGGCTGATTGGGGTCGCTTGGTTCGTTCGTGGAAGAAATTCGGTATTCGCACGCCGGCTGACCGCATCTCCGGTGCTCGCAAAGCCGTATGGCGTACACCGCAATTCTCTGCGGTCTTCCTCGTGATGATCATGATTTTCGGGCAACAAGCCACCTACGGTTTGGACTCGGCCATCCCCGGCACCTCCAACCAAGAAAGCGAAATTGATGAGAAGATCTACAACATCATGCCCGATATCCTTCGTTTCGACGGACTTGGCTTTTCGATTCTTGACAGCAGTACGTACGATGGACGTCGGTATTTGGGTAGCTTCGGTTCGTCCTTCAACGACAACGGCTGGAATGCGGCCTACGACTGGTTGGCGAATCAGGACGCTGATATGGCGTATTCAGAGAAACCTGCCTTTGTCTCATGGTGGGACTATGGTTTCCAAGCCCTGAGCACTGGCGATCACCCATCGGTCTCCGACAACTTCCAGTCGGGTATCCCTGCCACAGGGAACATGCTTCTTGCACGCAACCAGGATGACTTGACAGCCATGTTCATCTGGCAACTTTCAGAAGGCGACCGAGCCTACGCTACTGAAGGCGTAAATCATCAATTCACGGAACCTTTCATGAACGTCATGGACAAGTACCTTGACGACGACCAACTGGCTGAATTCAACACCATGCAACTCACCTTTGATGAGTCGATGATTGAATTCATTGAAGAGCGCTCGTTCAACGTGGTCAAGTCCAATCGAAATGTGGTCATGGCCGAAGGATACACCCATGTCGCCGGTATCTTTGACGACAACAAGGTCTACAAGATTTACAAAGACGGTGAAGCGATTCCCTGCACTGATGCCCTCTCCAATTCCTGTGAGGGTGATGCTTGGAGCTCAATGGAGCAAGCCGACATCACCTTCAACAACAACGTGCGAACGTCTGAAGAAACCGTTGAAGGTCGCAGCCACACCATCATTGGTGAGTACTGGTATACCGATGATTTGTTGGATGAGTACCTCTCAGTGTCGACGTCCATCCACCGAAAGAACGCCCGTTTGGCCTTGGCAACGCAACTTCTCACATCTGCAATGGATGCCCACCCCGTCTACAACATCCACGACCTCTACAACGACCTCATCAATCTTAACAGCCCCTACAAGGTGCAAGATTACGAAGGTGCTCCTGGTGAAACCATCACTCGAGACCACGATATTCGCTACTTCGCCATCGACGACCGACTTTACCCTCGCGCCGGTCGATACACGGCGGACTCCAATTACAACCGTGGTCAACCCATGGGTATCTTTGGTGCACCGACCATCTTGGCAGGACAGGACATCACCACATACATGAACGAAGTTTACGAAACCGTTCGTGGAGACTTCCAAGATGAGATGACTCGAGAAGAGGTTGACGATGCAATGCAGAAGGATTTCCTCAACCAACAGGCTGGTGCTGACATTGATATGCTCCAAATCGAGGACGTCCGTGTTGACCACAATCCTGCCTTCTTTGACACGATGGTGGCAAGGACCTACGTCGGCTATGGTGCGTCCACCCTCGGACTCGATGCCGGTTCCAGCAACCCTCAACCATCACAGCATTTCGGACAATCCGGATCGCCTGGTACGATTTTGACCAACGCTCTGCCCCTGCCTGGTGCCATGATGAACCACTTTGTCATCGCCAACTGGTACAGTGAAGCTCCTGAAGACCAAATTCAATCAACGAATACCCTCGTGAAGATTCTGAAGTACTACCCCGGTGCAGAATTGACCGGTCAAGTAACCATGGGCGATAACGGAGAAGGGCTCTCTGGTGTCCGATTGTTGATTGAGCGCGATGCTTTCTCCGGTGAAGGCAGCGAAGACCTTGATGAGGACACTTACTGGGTCCCTATTGGATTCGTTGACGCTGATGAAGAAGGAAATTACGATTTCCTCGCCCCAGCAGGCCGCATTCGTGTGTCCGCCTTTGCAGGTGATTTTGACCCTACGGTCGCACGAGATAACATCCGCGACGGTTCCTATGGTGAGCGACTCAGCGATATCCTAACCGAAACCAACGATGACCGAGTCGTCAACGAAATCACCGCTTTGTTGGGCGAAGTTGCCAACATGACGTGGTTGGGTGAATCTCAACTCAACATCACTGCCGACGAAGCAAACCGCATGGTCGACATGGATGACGAACTCGACATAACCGTTGACAGCAGCGGTGTTTCGGGTACCGTCGTGTGGTCCGGAGACGAAGAATTCAACGGCGAACCTATCGCTGAAACAACCTTCATCTTGCGAAACATTTGGTCCATGACCGACAACTACACCGTCGAAACCACGAGTGGTTCGTTCACATCAGATGAATCACGAATCCTCCAAGGAACCGGTGAAGCTACACTGGTGGAGAATGGCTCCTTTGACAGCGAAGGCATTGCCCTTGCCAGCAATTTCATTGGCGAATTTACCCGTGATATTGGCAACGAGCGCTCCTTCTCTGCCAACGGCACTTGGTCCGGAAACGGTGTGCTTGAAGCCTCTTGGGTGGAACCATC
>DUIU01000151.1:8887-17537 GCA_013330155.1 Candidatus Poseidonia sp.
ACAGCGGTGACACACCAACCTATCGCCTTGAAGGCACGGTTGACGCCATGGGTACCTTCACTTCAGAAGGCACATCGACGCTCAGCCGGACCTACGGTGATGCCGATGCTGGACAGGGTGAAACCCTTGAAGGTGCAGGATTGTTCGAAGGAACTGGAACGTTCAACGGAACCGGATTGTTCATCGGTGTTGGAACCTTCTCTGGCCCAATGGTTGAACCTGGTTCGTTCTACAAGACGGGTCTTCTTCCTGGTACCTACAACATGATTGCTCAGCTCGCTAATGGAAAGGAAGTTCTTTTGCCAGACCCGGTTGAAATCGGTATTGACCCAACTTACGATCTTGCCATGACCATGCCTGGTGCCATTTTCAAGGACACCCTCAAGGACATGCACGGCGATGCAATGGCAAACCAAACCATTGAATTTGTTGATGTTGACCTTGGCGAAGAGTTTGCCGTTATGATTCCAACCGATGAAGATGGGAACTTCTCTTACGGCCCAATCCCGCCAGGAGACTACTACTACCGCGGGGACGTTGACAACGACGGATGGTACGACTTTAACGAGTCCATCTTTGTCATTACGGACACAACCAACATCACGTTGGACCTCAATGTGCCCGACACAGTGGACGTCACTTTGACCCTTGTTTCACCGGTGGACCCATTGACACAAGAACCGCTCTTTGATGTGGCAAACCGGACCATTACGTTCCAAAACGAAATTGACTTGCTCGACCCAATCAACGTCACAAGCGATGAAAATGGAGACTTGTATGCTGAACTTCTGTTCGGTGTTTGGGACATTCGCGACGATGTGAACCCTGAGTTCGTGCTCTTCGACCAAATCGAACTTGTGCCCGGTACTGAGGACCTTGCTAAGGACGTCACCTATGCTCAAGCCGCTTACATCAACGGTTCAATGCGAAACTACCCCGGCGTCACGGTTGAGGAATGGAACACCTGGTACGATGAAACACCGGAAGAAAACCGAGAACAAACCACGCAACCAGCGAATGGCTTGACCGTGAACTTTGTTTCAGACAATCTTGAGTTCGCTGCGGTCACCAATCTCACGGGATACTTCTCCGTGCGTGTTCCCTCCGGTTTCACATACCACCTGACCACCGAGAGCGTTGTCACCAATCGCGGATACGGGGCCCTTGTGGCCGTTGAGACGGGCACAGACACTGACCTTGGAATGCTCTACATTCAACCTACCACCCTCCTTAACGGAGTGGTTCACCTCTACGAGAACAGCACCCGATGGGATTCAAGTTTCCCGATGTGGGAGGCTCCTGAAATCATCGCTACAAACGATGCAGGTTTGATATGGACCACCATCGCTAACGAGTTTGGAGAGTTCGCCCTCGACCTTCCCAACGGAGTATGGGACCTGACCGTTTCCGACGAACGCCTCAACGTTTCAACGGTTGAGGACTTGGTCATCAATCGCTCAAATACTGAGCCACTTTCATCGATCGAACTCATCGCAGAGCCAGAAGCCATCGATGTGGTAATGCATGTATACCTCAACGCTGCCGAGGACGGCACCTTTGAGAATGGAACCATGGCCACTCCTGCCTTCAGCCTGAGGCCAATCGATGAAAACCAAGACAGCATTTACTACACGGCCGAAGACTACACTGAACCAGGAATCATCACTGTGTCTTTGACACCCGGTGGCTATGACATCGTGTTCAACCGAACGGCAGCCAGTGATGAGAACGCCACAGATTACGACTTGGTCGGTGAGCAGTTCTTCGATGCGATTCGCATCAGTCTCGATGCCATCGAAGACCCAGTAGACGTGGCATTGAAGAACACCTACCTTGTTTCTGGTACGCTCTTTAACACCACCAACGAAGGTATTGCCAACGAGTTCTTGCTCTACAACGAAGCCGATGATGAATGGTTCAATTTGGGGTCAGATGAGAACGGTAGTTTCGCCGCCTATGTGCCTGCAGGTGAGTGGTTGGTCATTGTGGCTCCGTTCGCCAACGGTGACAATACGGAGACGCTGCGCCAACCCCTCACGGTTGATGCAAACTCAGACCGATTGAATCTTAACATGACCACAAGCCTCAGCGTAGAGGTTTCTATGCAATTGTTGGAAGCCGTGACCGAGTCGCCACTGAGCGACATGACGGTCACTGCGGTGAGCCATGATGGATTTGGCAACATCACCTTTGACCGAACCGATGCAGAAGGGAACTCAACAGAGCTACTGATGCCGGGAACATGGAGTTTCTACTTCAATCGTACCATTGGAACGAAATCATGGTTCATGGACACCAGTGATGCTCCATTCACCACCGACCTCGCCGATGAGAACAATTCCCTTACCTTGGATCCCGTTTACGCGGTCTTGGAAGTCGAAATTGGTGGTAAGGTCTACTGGGACCTTGACAACAACAGTGTGCCAAGCTTCGGTGAAGGTCTGCCAGGGATGAACGTCACGATTGTTGGCGACAACAACTCTGAATTCTCCACCACGGTGGCCACCGATGATGAAGGAGTCTGGCGAGTCTTTGTTCCAATCCGTGATGTCTACAACGTGACCGTTGAGAAAGAAGGATTTGAGACCGTGTACTACGAGACCGTCAACCAAACCGGATACACCGTCCACGACAGTCCTGATTCCACTGACATAGAGGTGACCGCTGGTTTGGTCGATGCAGAAGGTACGGTTACTGACCAACTTGATGCTGACCGGCTTGTTGGTGCAAGCATTGTGCTTTACCCCGTCGCCGGTGTTGAACGAGAGCCAGTTGAAGTAAGTGGTACGATGAACGGTACTACCCTTGAATGGTCGGCAAGTGTCCAACCCGGTGAATGGGTCGTTGTGGTTTCCCAAACCAACCTTGGACCGAATGGTGGAGGAGTTGCTGTTGGATTGCTTGATGCGAGCGTCGCTAACGGCGGCAACATCAGCATGACCATGGCCCTTGGTGGATTCGTTGAACTCGCAACGGCTTGGACTGACATTGAGCAAAACGAGCACCATGCTGGTGCTGATAGCGATGGTTTCTCCATGATTCAAGAGGCCGTCGAGCTTGAGGTCACCTTTGATGACATGGCTTGGATGATGGATGTACCTGCCTCTGGTCAACTCCGGGAACTCTTCCCTGAAGGCGGTGTTTCGTTTGATGGTGAGTTCATGACCGTTCAACACAGTTCTCAACTCGAAATGGAATACTTTGGTGGCCAAACGACCACCATCAACGCTGACTCAACCATCTCTGCCACGTTGAACTTCAACCGCCGCGTCAACTCAGCCCTTGATATCTCATTCAGTGCTGATTCCTTGACGGATGGTACACTGCTCAACGCCGTAGATGGTGAAATTGAGGCGATTGTTTCCTCATCCAACGAATCGGTTTACTCGGTCATTACGTTTGATTACGAAGTGGTTTACAACGGAACCGAGACGATGGATATCTTCTCAGTCGAGGGCGAGATGGGCTTGGCTCAAGATTCAGACCTATGGAATGTTCAGTTTTGGAACGCCTCGGCTGATGATGGCCAAGGTGCTTACGAGGACACCATCAACGTGGCTCTTGGAATTGGTGATAATTCAACAGAGGCCGTACTCAGTACGACCGTGAAGGTGCAAATCACGCTGCCTGACGTCGCAGATGCTTGGCATCTCACCAACGGCCACCGTATGACGTTGCGTCTCGAGACGGACTTGGGAGAATCATCTCAAGGCTCTGTCAAGGTGTTTGTTCCACAATCGTTCGGTTTCACCGTATCGGATGCTACTGAGGAATTGGGCATGTCTGCCCTGGTTGAGCGTCAGTTCTCCTTTGCGTTGACCAACGATGGAAACGGACAGGACACCTTTACCATTGAATTGCTTGAAAGCGGCATCCCCGAGGACTGGTCCGTCACGCCGATGGCTTCGACGTTGACCCTTAACAAGGGTGAAACGCGAACACAACAGTTCACCGTCTTTGCTCCAGAGTCCTTTACGGAAGGCGACTTTGACCTCACCGTCTACGTCAACAGCCAGGATGAAAACGTTGAACGTCAAGAAGTCGAAGTGAGCATCAAGAAGGCCACGATCTATCTCACCTTGGACACGGCTCGCATTGCCACTGAATCTGACCTCATCGCCGATAAGGTCGGTGCTGTGCGTGTTCCTATCGTGAACGAAGGTTTGCTTGACGCTCCTTCAGTGATTGTTTACCTCACGCCTCCGAACGGCGCTGAACTTTCCCAATCCATCGCTGTTCCAGCCGGTGGAGAAGGTGTCGCCGTCTTTGAGGGACTCACCTTTATGCAAGGCAACCAGCGCTTTGACTATCGAGTTGAAGTGGCGGGAGCGGAAGCGAACAGCGTAGAATCGAAGCCTTCGGATGATGACTTCGCTTTGGAATACAACATCGAATCCACCGCCGATGGTGAATCGATTTGGATGACACTCCTCATCGCACTGTTGGCCATTCTCGTGGTCTACGGTGGAGTTCGCACTGCTCGTAGCCGAGGCGGAACCAAGTTCTGATGTTCACTTTTGCTTGAATTTTCAAACAAGGGTTCATGAGGAAAACAGTGGGATAGCGTAAGCCATGGAAGGCCTACGCGACGTGGAATACCTTCCCGAACCGTCTGATCGACGCATTCTTTCGGCCGTTGCCCCTGCCGTTATTGGTTTCCAAGACCAATGGCGTTCCGAGACCATGGGCTGGGCTCCACTGCAGGTTGAACCGGTGGTGCGCTACAACCGCCAACGCTTTTCGATATCAGGAGTGGTCCTCTTCGCGCTCTTGATTTCCCTCAGCGTGTTGATGTGGCAGAATCAGTGGCTCGTCGTGGACCTCCCTGCACCAAAATCAGAGTGGGCTTTTGAGGACACTTCGATTCGAGGGGTACAAGATGCCGGCCTGACCGGTGAAGGCGTTCGAGTGTGCATGGTCGACACCGGCATCGATGGAACCCATGAGGCGTTCGCCGGCGTGGACATCACGTTCAAGGACATCGTGGGTGCTTCTCGTCTACCGTTGGACTATGGAGCCGTAGCTCACGGTACGTTGATGTCCGGCATTCTCCTTTCACAAGATGGTGCCCAATTCGGGGCTGCCCCCAACGTCTCGTTCGCCATGGTGGCAGCGCTGGAAGACAATGGGGATGGTGAAAACACGGGCCTTGATTCGGACGTTGCTGACGCCATTCGTTGGTGTCAGTTTGAATTCAATGCCGACATTATTTCGCTGTCCCTTGGTGGTTCTAATGATGCTGGCAACCTAGAAGGTGGTTCATCAGCCGCCACTCGGCAGGCGACTGATGCAGGAATTTACGTGGTGGCTGCTGCAGGAAACGATGGTCTCGAAGACGATGGAGATGTCGCCTCTCCGGGCAGTGTAGCCTTGGCGATATCCGTCGGCGCAACGGTCCGAGAGGGCAATGTTTGGTCCAATTCATCGATGGGCGATACCACCGACCGCAATGGAGATGCTCGTCAACATCCCCACATGAAACCGGAAGTCGTGGCACCCGGGGAACGCATCATCAGTACCGGTGAAGACAATCTCTGGTATTCAAGCAGTGGTTCTTCGGATGCCACGGTGTTTGTCACCGGCGCCCTCGCCCTGATCCTTGAAGACCAACCACGACTCAAACCTCAACCTGGGGGCGATGCATCATGTTTGATTCAGGTCAAACAGGCGCTCATGGATTCGCTGGTTTCTGACCCAGTAAATCATGATGAGCGAGGGGGCTATGGCTTTCTCAATGCTGAGGCTTGGTTGAGTCAATCTCGTGCAATTTCGGGATGCTGAGTGCGATTTTGTCGTATTCAGCTGAATTTGATTTGCCGAAATCTCGCATTTTTATCGTAATTTCTACCCTTTCCTTACAACATAGTGCGTGAATCCGGCAAATTAATTGATATTCTTTCAGTCTAATGATATTCTTTTTTTGCCAAATGAGGCGCAGTATTATATTCGTGGCGTTCATGGACAGAACCGGTGAATTGCTGATGTCTGAAAATAATCGAACCAAATCCGTCTCTCTCGTGATGCTCTACATGATGTCACTTCTGATGGTGATGGTCAGCGTTCCCGCCGCCTCAGCCGTCAATGAAACCACACAGGGTACCGTGACAGGCACCGAGACCTGGTCTGGCACCATGAACCTGCAAGGGGATGTCGAAGTCGCTGAAGGTGCTAAGCTCATTGTCAACGCAGGAACCACCATCAACATCCCGTTCGGGAAATTCATCGACGTGAAGGGTGGTATCTGCATTGGAGACGCCGCTTGTGGTGCAAGTGCAGGTTCATCTTCGTCCCAAGCTCGCTTCATCTGGTCGCTTCCAACGGACTACACCAAGACTGGACGATGCTTGGTCGCCGACAGCAATGTCCTCAACAACCCCGATGCGGCGTGTGGCTCTGGCTTGATCATTCGAGACACCATTGACCAAGCCGTCACTTCCATCAACTATGCGCACTTTGAGAACGCTTACGGCTACCCAATCTACGTTGCTTCCCTTCAATCCGTTCAATACGGTGCCATCGTCTTTGACGGTTCAAGCACAACCGCTCGAGGTCTGACCTTCACGGACATCAATACCTCCAACGTTATCGCCGTAGATTTCGCCTCACCGCTCCTCACCGATTCAACCTTCGAACTCGGTGTTGACGGACAGGGATACGACGCTGCCGCCGTTCGAGCCTATGACGCAGGAGCAGGTATTCTTTCGACGTTTGAGGTCAAGAATTCCGCCTTTACGGGCAACGATGCCGATTGTGGTCAGCAAGGCGGTGGTCGTGCAGTGATTTACATCGAGAATTCCTACATTGACATGGACAACCTCGACATCAAAGACAACGCATACGGCGTTCTCATGAAATCAAGTTCGGGTACCCTTACGAATTCAAAAATTGATGTAAAGTGCAACGCTGTCGACACCAATTCGCTCAAGACCACTGGCATCATTGAACACACACTCGAGGTGAACAACAACGACATCACCACAGAAGAGGGTGCGGGAATTACCGCTTACGACGGAGCCAAAGTGTATGCAGAAGGAAACACCATCTCCGGGGCATCGGATGGTTCAGGTGTCGGTATTCGGAGCTCAGTTGTTGAACTCCACAACAACAACATTGGTCCCATTGGTGGTTGGAACGGCATATGGATTTACGGAACCTCGGATGTTATCGCTGAAAACAACACCATCTCGGAAACTGCAAAAGAGCCGGTCTTGATCGGTGAATATCACTACCAAGACCAAGGCTGGCAGGTGCCCGCACCTACGGCTGCTCGCCTTTACCTCGCCAACAACGCCATCTCGAACAACTCAGGTACCTGCAACTCCCAAATGTACGACGGCGACTTCCCATGTCCTGCTGTTCACGTGTTCCGTTCTTCGGCCACCATCCTTGACAACATCATCACCGATAACACGGGGGATATCATTCGAGCCAAGGGTTCGCTCATCAACGTGCAGCGAAACACCGCTGATTCCCAAGGTGGATTCGCTGGCAACGTAAGTGTTCACGATGACAATTATGGTAACAAATACGGGTCCATCGCCTACTTCTCTGGGAATTCATGGACGGGCGTTTCTCAAGTCTACAACGTCACAGAATCCCGAGTTACTGTGCAATCTGAGCAAATTCCATCTCCTGGATACGGCGAACTTTACCCGGTCAACATCCGTTGGCTGGGCGCTGAGTGTCCGTTCGTCCAAGACGAATGTTTGCAACTTCCCGGAACCGTTGCCTTGCCCCCTACCGGCATGCCACTTGCATTGGAACTTGTCGAAAACGCTACAGTCTTTTCATTTGCTGACCTGCAAAACTTCGATTCCTCAATGATCCACATTCAAAATCAAAACACAGCTTGGGGCTCACAGGTTCGTGAGGGTGAATTGGTGCGATACCAAGTGAAGGCCAAGAACTCCAACGTTGAGGGTGCCACGGTCATTATCAAGGATTCGACCGGTCTTCCACTCTACGAATTGACCACGGACGCCTTTGGTTTCACGCCCGAGGTTTCTCTTCCATCCGACTTCCTCCTTGACCGCAACTGGAACCACATCGTGGGTGATAAGAACGCAGCCATCCCTGGTTCCAACGATGGAACTGGTCAACCCGTCGTCGTTGACGAAGACTCATGCGCAGACGGTATTGACAACGACGGAGATACCTATGTCGACGGCGATGACTCTGACTGTATCAATGGCCGAGAGCGCCCGTTCTATACCGTTGAAGCCTCCAAGTTCGGCAGTGGTACCGATGACTTCTCCTACGTACTCACTGGACCGATTGACGATGTCATCAACCTCGAAAACCTCCGCCCCGGTGTGTGGGTCAACGAACCCGATGGCTATTCCTACGCCACGACTGTTCGCATAACGGGACAGGCATGGGACGGTGCCAAATGGCCTTACGCCAATGACAACACCGCCCAACAAGCCCAGTTCGGAATGGTGAAGCGGGTTGAGATTCAGCCACCTGGTTCCAGCGATTGGTTCTACGCCTCAGACTTATCCGGTGCCAACGGTGAAATCACCATGGAAACACATCCGTTCAAGGATTGGGTCTACGAATGGGACGGAGCCGCTCATCCAGAAGGTGAGGGCGACATTACGTTCCGTATTCGGTCCTACGACGGTTTGGATTACTCGCCCATTGAGGTGCG
>DUIU01000151.1:17881-23864 GCA_013330155.1 Candidatus Poseidonia sp.
CAGTACAAACTCAACCTTGTCCCGCCAACCATCTTGGTTGACGTCCCCACGGAAGGTAGTGTTCATCAAAACGGTAGGGTCCTCTTCCAAGGAACGGCTTCTGACCCGTATCAGGGAACTTACGGCAGCGATGTCCAACAAATTTGGTTCCACATCATGGGGCCAAACGATTTCGAACAGCAATTCTTCCAGCAGGGTTCTACCAGTTGGTCGTACGAATGGTTGGTTTCCGAATTACCCACAGGGGACTACACCATAGAGGTGTGGGCTGCTGACAGCGATTTCTGCATTGACGATTCATCAGCGTGTGTCGTTGAGACCCGAACCATTACCATCAACAACGACAACATCCCTCCCAACCTCCAACTCTCTTGGATTGGAGCCGAAGACCAGTCCTCTGGCGGCATTGACGGAGATACCATTCGTGCCTCGGAAGAAACCAAGATCATTGGGGTTGCTCGGGACATCGGAGGTTTCGTGACCCGTGTTGAGATTGAAATCACTGATTTGGCCAACGGTATCGTCCTGAACAATGGTCCGCTGCCGGTGACCAACTTCGCCATTGACGGCTCGTGGGTGGCTACTTGGGACACGTCTAAGTTGGTTCACGACAGCGTTTACTCCGTTTCCGTCAAGGCTTACGACGGCGATGATTATTCCGAAGTATCCGTTTGGCGAATGACCATCAACAATCCATTGGATGCCGAAAACCTTGACCCTCTGTTCAACGAAACCGGATGGGTTTCCACATGGACCATCTTTTGTGATGCGAACTCGAATTCGTTTGACCGATGTGGAGGCGGTGTGACCTTTGACCTCGCTGAATTCTTTTCAGACCCCGACGGAACGGGTGTTGCAGGGAATGACCTCGAATTTTACGTCTTTGACGATGATGAGACCATCGAGGATGATTTCTATGACGACTTCATTACCATCACACCACTCGGCGTTCTCACCTATGACCCAATGTCCTACATGGCTCAAACGACCGCCAGCATACCCGATTGGTCGCTGAACAGCGTGATTGTTTACGCCCAAGATGACCAAGAATCCAAAGCCTTCTCGCTGCGAATGAACTTCCTCGTGCGGGCTGTTTCGTTCACGGTAGAGCGAACCGACACTGGAGATATCACCGTGAATGACCCTGCCGAATTCCAAGGTGAAGGTCTGCCAGGCAGTCTCGTTATTGCACGATTTTCCGATGGAAATGCAAAGCTCAACTCCACTCGTGTCCTCTCGGATGGTTCATGGAACATGCAACTCAACGCAGGGCAACTCAGCGGTATTGAAGGTTCATCGGACGTCATCTTTGAGATGGACGGACAGATCTTCAAATTCGCAGGTCAAACCGATAATGCAGAATTCGCCATCGTGGTGTCCAGCGGCGATGACGGAGGTTCTGGCGTGATCAGCATCATTCTCATCGTTTTGGCCGTCTTGGTCCTTCTTGGAGCGGGCGCTTTCTTCTTCATTGAATTCGAAGAAATTCCCGATGAGGATGAACTGACCGGTGATGACAGCCCCGTTGAGGAAGACCCGTACGCATGGGCCAAGGCCAAGCAAACTCCCGCGATTCCACAAGAAGCAGCAGCGGTGGCTCCAGGAGTCGAAGCAGCAGCGGCTTCGTCCCAACACCCGGGATGGCTCTGGGACCAAGCGACCAACCAGTGGGTTCCTGACCCCAACTACCAGCAACCACCTCAACAGTGAGCGTGACTGAGGGTTGAGGTATGGCCGCACAGGCAAAACCAGGCGTGCAGGAACGGATCCTGCTCCATTTGTTGGATTATTCCGACTTCAAGGATAGCATTGAGGTGCCCTTTGCCCTTTCCCAAATGGGCATTGCCAATGCGGTCGCCATCGCCCGCTCGAACGTACCGAGGGCCATTGCAGGACTGAAAGATCAAGGCATTCTTGTTGAGCGCCAAGCCCACGTGAAAGGCGTTTCTAGGAAACGCAAGGCCTACTTCTTGACCGACAGTGGCGTAATTCTCGCCAATGAAACATGGGAGCGCCTTGCCGATTTACCCGTTCGCTGCATCTTGGACGAACAGCCGGCGGTCTCGACCACATTGGGTGGTGCCAAAGGCGTGCTTCCGTTCGAAATGCGACCGGTTGACATCATCCGTTACATCGATGATAACAACTGCCTTGATGTGAGGAACTTGACGGCGGATTTGGTTGAGCGCGACTTGTCAAAGCATGTTGAAAAGCAACTTGTCACTTCGCTGGCTGACCTCCCGCGACTCCGACATTTCTACGGCCGAACGACCGAACTGGACAACATGGTGAACCTCATTGAGGCACGGGCGACGACCCTTCTGGTCCCAGGAATTGCTGGCATTGGAAAAACAACGGTTGCCTCGAAATTGATTGAGCGATTCATGCATCGTCGGAACTTGTTGTATCACCGCTGTCAAGACTGGGAAGGTTCTCGTTCGTTCTTTGAATCCGTTGCGGATTGGCTCTCGAGCATGGGCAATGCCGAATTCTCGACCTATCTTGCCGCAACCCCGGTTCCCCAACCGGCCGATGCAGCTCGCCTCTTGGTCGAAGCGTTGGAAGGGACTCCATCCTTGCTGGTGATCGACGATTTCCACAAGGTCTCTGACATGGTTCTTCACCAAACTTTCCAAGCGATGTCACTCGCCCTTCTTGGAAGTGAAGAAAAGATTGGTCTTGTCCTCTTTTCACGGTCGTTCAAACCCGTCGTACCCACCAAAGACGCCGAAGGTCGAATTGCGAGCCTTGTCCTGCCACTTGACGGTCTTGATCCTGAATCTGGGAGAAAATTACTCACCAGTTTTGAATCCATGGAAGACGAACAATGGCTCCACATCCACGGTCTTTCCAGAGGCCATCCTCTCGTGTTGGAATTGATTAACCGTGGAGCCTCAGCCGGGGCTTTTCACGAGACATTGGAAAATTATGTCACCGTTGAAATCTTCTCCAAGTTGAGTGCGGAACAGAAGCGGGTACTCTCCGCTCTTTCCATTTTTAGAGAGCCCGTTCACTTGGAAGCCTTGGCACAACAGAAACTCAACACCGATGAATTGGACAGTCTGGTAGAGTCCGGACTCGCTCGTCAAGCCGATGCAGAAACCTATGACGTTCACGACCTCATTCGAGAGTTTCTTCTCCGTAGCCTCTCGACGGCGCTGCGAGAAGAGTTCCACGCAAAGTGCGTTGAATGGTATCAAAAACAAACATCATCGCATGATATGCTGATTGAATTGGTTTACCACTCCATCAAGTCAAGCCAGTTTGAGGAGGCCTCCGCTCTGGTGGTCAAAGAAGGACGACAACTGATTTCACAGGGTTATATGGAACTCCTCGGATTGATTGAGCAAATTGAAACAAAGGACCTGGAGGCGGTTGTTATCATCCGAATGGCCCAACTTCAAGGCGATATTCTCGCCCTCCTTGGGCGTCTTGAGGAAGCCGAGGAACTGCTCAACAACACCCTTGAATTAGCGAAGAAAAATTCAGATGATCTGATTCAGGCTGAAATCTTGTCTTCGCTGGCTGATGTAAGCCGCAAGCAAGGGAATAGCGAGCTTTCATTGACTCGCCACAAATCTGCCCTCAAGCACTACATTTCACTCGGACATGCTCGTTGGGCGGCTCGAACGTACAACAACATCGGCTACCTTCTGCGACGAAAAAACGAACGAAACAAAGCGCTTGAGGCCTACGGTGAGGTCGAAGCAATCCTTGAGGGGTCGACTGATGATGAGTTGATTTACAGTCAAATCACCCTTGCTCGTTCGCTGATTGAACTTGGAGAGGTTGAACGGGCGAGAGAGCATGCCATGGCCTCTCACGAGCGAACGTCAGCCCTCGGCGATGCGGTACTGCATGCAAGAGCCCAATCCGTGCTCGGTCGTTACTATTCCAAGGTGGAGCAGTCTGAATTGGCGCTTTTCCACTACACGGAAGCCCTTGAAGCGATGAACGAAGCGGGTGACGTCCAATCCCTGGTTGAAATTACCATGCTCCTCGGTGAGGTGCTTCATGATGCCGGACGGACTGATGAAGCGGTTGAGCACTACGGTCAAGCCTTGGTCTTGGCAGAAGCCAACGACTTGCGAATGCAGATTGGTGAGTTGCTCACCCGCCTTGGAGGCGTCGCTCCCGACAAACAAGGTCGCATGGAATACCTTCAGCGGGCATTGACGGTCTTCCGAGAACTGGGCGCCAAGGCCCGGATGCGGGAAGTTCAGACCATGGTGCACCGTGCAGTCATGAGTCGCTGATCATTGGACGGCTTGCGGCCGGTCAAGTGACAAGAACGTCATGCCATCATCATGGACAACCCAAATCCGTTCAACCCCCGCCAGCGGGACTCTGCCCTCATGCGTCCCTGAACCTGTGCCGGAGAGGGAAATTTCGGTGTCCAATGGCCCCCCTTCATCGATTAATATCAACGATGTCTCATGAAGTTCGAGCCAGAAGAGGGACTCATCGGCTTCAGTAGGCCGCCAAGCAATTTCTTCGGCATAAGAGACATTCCCTCCCAAACGACTTGCCTCGTCAGCCCGCTCCACGGCGGCAGCAATGTCGTCCATGTTGGCCTGAATGGCCTCCTCGTTCCATCGAAGTCGTGTGTTGGTCTCGATGTCCCATGCCCAAACGCTGAACATGCTCATCAGGAGGACTCCCAGCAAGAACGTGAAGATGTAGCCGAGTTCGGTCGCTGCGGCTCTGGTGTCGTTGGTGAGGTGTTGACGCTTCATACCAATACCTCCCGTGTGGTGACGTCAAGCGATGCCAATTGCAAGGTAAATTCAATCACTTCACCGTTGGTGTGCCAAACGGCTTCTGAAGTACCGTAGCTTGGGTCAGGCACCCAGCCGACATAGTCTGTAAGCAAGTCCAATCGTCCAGGGTAAATGGTCCAATCTTCGCTCGCTTCGAGGCCGATTCCGGCTTCATTCGCAATGGCCGTCCCGTAAGGCTCCGACCATCCACGTCGCACTTCGTAGGCTGGAGTTGATGCCAAGGAAGTCCGATGAACCATTTCAATATCAAGTTCTAACTCACCGGCCCCGCTTTCGCTCGAGGCAGTGGGGTGGAGGGAAGGAATCGTGGCAGCAAACCGGGGTCCAGGGCCGCCTCGGTCCGACGGTGGGATGACGACGTAGGGTTTGAATTCAGGGTGATTGGTGACGACCGCTCCACCACTGAAGGCCACCTCCATGCCGTCAATGGACGAGGAAAACTGATAGGACAGCCTGGACAGATGGAAGGCCCAAACGGTTCCGATGGAGCTGTGCGAAGAAATACCGTCGCTGCCCAACACATCAATGCTCACACTGGATGGATGTCGGCCTTCCACCCAAGCCTGCTGGGTGTCGATTTCACCTCGCCCCCCCATCCCTTGCCAGGGAAGGTCGGTCGTGATCCAGCCACTGGCTTGTGTGGACACGCTGGTGCATCGATCAACGCCATCGTGTGGGAGGTGGATTAGACCGCTGTCTCCACCAAGCCGGAGGGCTCGTAGAGGGTGGCCTGATTCAACTCGGAGCGTGCTGGTTCCTTCGCCGAGGATGATGGTCCGGTGGTCGGTCGCCTCAAGGAAGGTCCCAGATGCCTCGGATGCTCCACTCATGTTCCATGTTGAGGTGTATCCTGCCAATCGAACGAGCAGGCTCTCGGTTGTATCGTTCTCCAAATTCGCATAGGAAAACACACCACCCGACATTGCTCCTGTATCATCGGCTGCTACGAATGTAGTGCCTGATGAAGCGTCGGTTGTGGTCGCATTGGTTGATGCCGACCACGTCAAGAATACATCTCCGTCGGCGTCGATGGTGGGTGCCTCATCACCGGTGACTGGAGGCCAACTCACGTGCTCAACACCACCTGCAGCCACCGAAATCCCACCACCCCTCCAGGTGAGCGTGACAACGCTTTCACCGGGGTTGGCAAAGCGAAGGGTGCCGTTCACGCTTGGTGGTAGGAAGGAATGGCCGAGGTAGGC
>DUIU01000151.1:24273-26143 GCA_013330155.1 Candidatus Poseidonia sp.
ACGGTACTTTCGTCAACCGTGATGCTGTGAGTGAAGGCAACACCGGTTCTTGCTAGGCCGCTCGGTGTTGCATAATGAATGGTGGTTGAACCGTCGATTGAGATGTGAATTTGGTTGGCCACATCGCTCAGCAAGTGGAGCGTGCTACTCCCTGAGGTCAATGGGATGGACCATGCATGACCTCGCTTGTCCGAAGGTTCAGGGGAATTGGGCAATACGTAGGTGGCCCCTTCTTCTCCGATGTGCCCAAACACGGTCAAAGCATGGCTCGATGCGAGGGTTGTCGTGCCGTAGGTGCTGAGGTCAATGGTCGTCATCTCATCGACTCGCAGTGAAGTGGTCAATAGTTCGCTCCCGTCTTCGTTCAGTTCAACTTCAATCGGGCCAAGTGGCATGGCTAGCCCCGGCGTTACGGTTATGCTCACTTTGTCAAGTGCGGACTCGAGGGTGTAGTAGTAAGGGCGGTCAGGGCCAAGTCGTAAATCGGTTATGCAGACTGCCTCAACGAAACTTTCAGGATGGCGTATTTCGAGCTGGTCATCAAAATCAAGAGCACCTCGTGCCCGCAAGCTCATGTCCTCTGCCCATGTTGCCGAGTACCACATTCCTCCCCGCAGACTGTCCCACACGAGCTCGCCGTCAACGGGAATGAGCGTAGCGTGAGCACTGTCTCCTGGCATGCCCCGTTCACTGAGGGAGGCTGTTTCATGGGCAAGAAGCGTCATCTGCGACGACATGTCATGCCGTTCAACCGAGCCTTCCATCTCTTCAATGACCGGCATCATAGAGACCATCATCAGCCCAATGATTGACAATACGCCCCCGAACAATAACACGGTGGCGACGGCGGCCGAAACGCCGTCTTCGTCCCTTCGCAATGTTCCTCTCATCGGCTGACCTCCACGCGTTGAATGTCAACTTCAAAGTAAAGGGGTAAGTTTTGGCTGGAGACGCTGAAACCATCCGCTCCACTGGCTCGTTCATAGGGCGAGAATCCGATGTAGGTGTCGAGGGTTCCGGCAGAACGCTGAATGGTGTAATCTGAAAGCCAGTTGTTGTGGTATTGCGGGGTAATCACATCATGGAGAGCGTTGAAGACATTGAAATTCACGTTGTAAGCTCGGCCTGTAAACAGGGTAAGTGGGCCTTGTGACACAAACTGCATGCCCACGTTGGAACCAGATCCGATGCTTCCATTGGCTTCCACATCGGTGAGCAGCATCGAGAGCCGCAATTCATCGTTGGCCATGCGGTCGAATTCAACCAGTGGCATCGCACTCACCTCCCATGCTTCATTTGGGAATCGCTCAGCACGGGCGTTGTTCATGAGGACGATTTGATGTTCACCTTGGCCCAGCGATGTAGTGATTTGCAATCCAGAAAGGGTCCACATAACTTGTCGATGAATGGGTTCATTGTCGGCGTCGTATACGGTGATGATCATCCAATGGGATGAACTGGCGTTGTGCGTGATGAAGACCTCCAAGTGGCTCACCGTGATTTGTCGCTCGACGAGCACATCTGGAGATTGCACCGTTATGCTGCGTGCTGTTTCATTTGAGGACAAAACGCCGATGGTGGTCTCGTTCACGTGCCTCAAGTTGATGCGGTCTCCGTCGGTCAAATCAGCGCTTATCGTCCAATGTTCGACGTTTTGGACCGAGCGAATCGCCGTGGATTGGATGGCCAAGGTGTTGCGGAACCCGGTGTCTTCTGGGGCATTGCCTGCGACTTCTATCCTGTCCTCGATTCGGTCAGCGAGCCCGGTTGCAGAGTTCCAGTTGGTGTTGTCTTCAAAATCGGACAGGTAAGGGTTGAGGAAGACCCATACTCCACCCATGATGGTGATGACCATGGCCAAGAGCATGAC
>DUIU01000138.1:0-129 GCA_013330155.1 Candidatus Poseidonia sp.
AACTTCGTCGCCGGGACCAATTTCCAACAAACGCAAAGCAGCCCACAGAGCGACCGAACCGCTTTGACAAGGCGTTCCTTGAACGGCGTCGCTGTAGCTGGCAAATTCAGAACCGAAGGCTTTGCCTTG
>DUIU01000138.1:444-11153 GCA_013330155.1 Candidatus Poseidonia sp.
GGACCTTTCACCCAATGGAGGGAGTCAAGGGTGTCCAAGGCCGCTTGACGCATCTCGTCGTCCCATGATGGTCGGGCCATGGAGATGCGTTCCATGACTCGGCGTGGCTCTTCTCCTCCTTGAGTGTGCGTTTTCTGCATCCTCTCCATCGCGCCTTTGAAGACCCCTTGCTTTGTTGGCGCAGGTATGGTACCGTCCGGCGGCGAGGATTTGCCCTCATCCTCTTCGGGCGGAGGTGAAGACGCTGATGTACCGGTTGGAGGGCTCATTTCCGACCTGTTCGACGACACCATGGCCACCATCAACGCCGCTGGAGCCGCCGTCAAGAAGTCCACGAAACGCCAATACAAACCAAAAGGGATGTTTCTTGGAAACCGGCGTGACACCGGTGAAGCGATCGACATTGCTCCGCAAGTGTTGGCCCGACACGGCGCCATGCTCGGGTCGACCGGGTCCGGAAAAACGGTGATGGCCAAGGCCTTGATCGAAGAAGCGGCCCTCGCTGGCATTCCTTCCCTCATCATTGACCCACAAGGGGATTTGGCGAGGTTGGCCCTTGGCATTGACCTTGATGAACTTGAAGAAAAAGACGGTCTTGTTGCCCGAGCAAAGCAATTGATGGACCGGTGTGAGGTGCGAATTTGGACGCCCCTTCGAAGCAAGGGTTTGCCGCTCTGCATTGACCCGTTTCGCGCCCCGCCGGCCGACCTTGACCCTGAAGAGGCCATCACGGCGTGGGACATGGTCGCCGCTGGATTTGCCAACCTGGCCGGGTTTGACGTTGAGAAAACACAAGGCAAGACCGTCAAGCCGTTCCTCTATGAAATCCTCGTTGAAGGCACCCGTTGCGGCCTTGATGTTGGCGATTTCCAAGCCCTGGCCCGAGTGGTTCGTGAACCGCACCAGGAGTTCATTCGCCAGCTCTACCCTGAGTGTTTTTCAGAGGATGAAGAAGACCGTGTGGACCCGCCCACGTGGAACGAAGTGATGATTGAACATCGCTTGACAGACTTTGAGGAGCGCTTGCCAAAAACCACGCGCAACGACCTCGCCCGTCGCCTCGCTGCCTTTTCCTCGGGCGTGAATCAACTGCTGTTTTCCAATGGCGTCCCCATCGACATCGATGCGTTCGTCGAGCCTGCAGTTCCTGGGAAAATTCCTCTGAACATCGTCTATCTGAACACCATTCAGGATGAAAATCAGAAGCAGTACTTCGTTCAAGAGCTTTCCAGAGAACTCTACGATTGGATGCTCACCCAACAACCAGCGGATGGGGAACTGAAATTGCTGTTCTTCATGGATGAAGTGGCGCCTTACCTCCCCCCTCACCCGCGCAATCCCCCGGCCAAAGACCTCATCAAACTCATCTTCAAGCAAGCACGAAAATACGGGGTAGCCTGCGTTTTAGCGACACAAAACGTGAGCGACGTGGATTACAAAATCCTCGCGCAGGCCAACACGACGTTCATCGGACGGTTCACCCAACCGCAAGACGTTGAGAAAGTCCGGCACTTGCTCAAGGAAAGTGGCGGCGACCAAGACCTCGTTGCTCAACTCCCGACCCTCGGGCCCGGACAGTTCCAGATGGTCGCTCCCGACGTTGACCCCAACCCTGTTCCCATTCAATGCCGCTGGCTCTACACCGACCACGGTGCGCCGCTCAATGAGGACCAGGTGGAAGAGATCATCACGCCTGAAATCCGGGCTTGGGCCCGAACCCGTTCAGCGCAAGGTGGACGTTCCCGTGGAGCGGGGGCAGCTCACGCCGCGAGCCGCGGCTCATCGTGGTCCGGAGGCGATTCGTGGGGCGATGGTGCCGCTCAAAGCATCGTGGAGGCGGCCCGCATCAAATCGGCCGGAGGCATGGCTGCAGCAGGCCATGGCATTGTCGACGATTCTGCGTTTGAAGTGAAACTCATGGGTGGTTTGGCGGTCCTGCGAGACGGGCGAGACCCACTCTATACCATGCAAGCGGCCGTGAACGTGGCTACCGGGGCTTTGCTCACTTGGGTGATGGCAGCGCTCATGCTCGCTTGGCGGGACGCTGATTTGTCCGGCTGGTGGTTATTGGTCAGTGCCACGACGTGCCTCGCTGCCGTCGGTGTGCTGGTGTTGGAATGGGTGCTTGGACACGATGCGGAATTGCTTCAGAAATTGAGTCAATTCGCTCATACGTTCCAAATGCTCCAGGTCGTTTGGCTATGGGTGCTGCTCGGCTGGACGGTGTGGGGCACGCTTGATTTGCGAGGGGCTGAACCTTTCCTCGAAGTCGTCGTTGTGTGGGTCACGCTGTTTTCGGGAATTGAATACCTCACGCGATTCCAACTTGGCCGTATTCGCTGGAATGGAGGGTCCGCCCTCGACAAAATCGTTGGCGTCAGTGCCTTGCTCACGAAGGCCGAGCTTACCGAGATGAAGGCGACATCAAGGGAATTGCTCAGCGCGGTTCGCTGGATGGTCCACGGAGCGACGCTCGTTTGGTTGTGCTGTTTGCTGGCTTTCCAAAGCGGCGTGCTGCCCGATGATTCCTCTCTGGCGACATGGGGTCGCCCAACGCTATGGCTCGCATCGGTCTACGGACTGATGTTCTGCAGCGAAGCCTGGCTTCGCCTGCGAGGACGATGGCCGAGTGAACACAACACCTCAAGTGCCTGAGGTTTGGTGGATTTAATATGGCCAATCGAATCGAGGAGCCATCGTTTGACGTCATCAAATCCTATGACGATTTTGAGGTTCGGCGCTACGTCGATACCGTACAAGCCCGTGTTCAAACGTCCAGCCGGGGCGGTGGAGCCGCTTCCGGAGGATTTCGACGTGTGGCCGGATACATCTTCGGAGGAAACGCTCAGCAGACCTCCATCGCCATGACCGCCCCCGTGAGCATGTGGGAAGAGGATGGGTCAAGTTGGTTGGCCTTTACGATGCCTTCGGCGTATTCCCTGGAGTCATTGCCGCCGCCCAACGACGAGGGGGTTCGCCTTGTACCTCATGCGGGGTCGACGGTGGCCGTGATGCGTTTCTCGGGGCGAAACACGCCTGGAAAAGGAGACCGCGTGGAACAAAAACTCCGAGCAGCGATGGAACGTGAAGGATACCAACCGGTCGGCCCGGGTGTGCTGGCCCTGTACGATAATCCGTGGACCACCTTGCCCTTCCTCCGTCGAAACGAGTTGCACATCGAAATTGTGACGTCGTAAGGTCGGCGTCGTCAAAAGCCATAGATAGACGAGGAGCGAGGGGCTCCCATGGAAGACCGATTGGTGGAAGAACTGGTCGTCGGTGTAGGTGAAGTCGTTGGTGACGCCGTGGAGAACGTGATCGGGGAACGCACCTGGGTGTATTCCCTGTGGCGTTTTTCCCTCTACGCCGTTCCGTTTGGTTTTGCTATCTACCTTCTGAACGGTGTTTACGGCTGGATTTGAGGGGTGATGGCCATGGACGACCACCCTTTCATTCCCTTGGAGTGGACCGAACGGTCGGCTGAGGACATGATGGCCCTAGCAGAAGCGAACTATACTCACCTCGCCCAACGGCGTACGACGCGGCATTTCTCAACGCGAGACGTGCCTCGTAGATTGGTGGAACTCGCCATTCTTTCGGGCTCAACCGCGCCCAACGGCGCCCATCTTCAGCCGTGGACGTGGGTGGCGATTCGCAACGCTGAACTGCAGCAGAAAATTCGTGAAGCAGCGGAAGAAGAAGAGCGGAAGACCTACTCGGAGCGCATGCCAGAAGCCTGGTCGGAAGTGCTCGCGCCGCTCGGCACGGACGCCGTCAAGGCCCATTTGACCGACGCACCGTGGATTGTCGTGTTGTTCAAACAAAAGAAGCGTCAGCGACCCGGCGGAGAATGGGGGCCAACCTACTACACCACCGAATCGTGCGGCATCGCCGCCGGGATGTTCATTCAGGCCGTTCACAACATGGGCCTCGTGACCCTTACGCACACCCCTTCACCGATGGGGTTCCTTCGGGACATCCTTGGTCGACCGAAGCACGAAGAAGCCATGCTCGTGATGCCTGTTGGCTATCCCGCAGACGATGCTGAAGTTCCCGACATTCACCGGAAAACGCTAGACGAAGTCGCCGTGTTCTTCGACGAGCAGGCTTGAGGAAAGGTCGCGGTGTTGATATACGCGAGGTGAGAGCCAAGACTGGCGCAGGAGTCGCCCAGCTTGGTCAAAGGCGCTGGGATGAGGTCCCAGTCCGTAACGGTTCGCAGGTTCGAATCCTGCCTCCTGCACTCAATCAGTTGATTTCTTCAACCCACGGGCTGAGCCATCAATCGAGAATGATGTTCTCATTGTTGAGGGCGTGGTGCCACATGCCGTTCAGTCGAACGATGTTGTAGGCGGAGCGGTCCACTCGGTTGACGATGTTAATCACATCAAGTCGTGCAGCTTTTCCACCGAGGGTATCCGACTTTAGGATTGACAGAGCAGCCACCGCTTCTGCATGGTAGGCTTTGACTGCTTTCCAGTGTTCACGGACTTCATCAGCAGGGACTTCTCCTCCGTTGGTCAGACACTCAATTGTGATGTCGATGAGGGAGTTTAGGCAAGCGTGCATGGAAGTTACTGGTGTGACAATTTCTTTGGGGAGTTCGTCTGCGTTCTCGTCCAAAGACCGGTCAGAACGGGCAATGTCACGAGCGTGTCGAATCAATCGTTCCACCGTATCAACAGCGCGAAGATAAGTCGCAACGATTCGAAGATCTTTCATCAGGGGTTGGTTAAGGGAGAGAATCAAGAGAAGATTGTTGGTCAAATCCCAATTGACTTCTCGGGCCTTTGCGCGGGCTGCCTTGGCCTCAGAGTACACCTCTGAGTCCAGTTTGGTGTAGGCCTCAATGGCGTCAGCATACACATGCTGGGCCTCTTCAAAGTATTCTTTCAGCTCTTGCTGAATGTTCTTCATTCGCTCGTCAAGTCCTGTTCTAATGGGGGGCATATTTGTTCACCTCAGCCAAATCGTCCCGTGATGTAACGTTTCGTCAATTCTTGGTCCGGTTCGGAGAATATTTTCTCTGTCTTGTTGAATTCTACCATGCGTCCAAGGTACATGAATCCTGTATAGTCACTGACACGGGCGGCTTGGGACATGGAGTGGGTCACGATAACCACGGTGAAGTCCTTCTTCAATTCAAGAATCAATTCTTCAATGGCGGCAGTAGCGATTGGGTCCAAGGCACTGCACGGCTCGTCCATGAGAATGATATCCGGCTCAATGGCGATGGTTCGGGCGATACACAATCGTTGCTGTTGACCGCCGGAAAGGGATGTTCCAAGGTCATGAAGCCGGTCAGCAACCTCGTTCCATATGGCCGCACGATTGAGGCTTTTCTCCACGATTCTGTCAAGTTCTTCCCGCGTAGGTTGGTGGTGAAGACGGACGCCATAAGCCACGTTATCGTAGATCGATTTAGGGAAGGGGTTGGGCCGTTGGAACACCATACCAATACTTTTCCGAAGTTCAACTAAATCAGCGCCCTTGTCGGTTATCACAACGTCGCCTTTTGTGATCTTCCCCTCGTAGCGACAAATCGGAATCAAGTCATTCATCCGGTTGATGGTGCGGAGTAATGTGCTCTTCCCGCATCCAGAAGGGCCAATCAGAGCAGTGACCCTGTTTTTGGCAATCGGAAGCGAGACACCGTGGAGTGCTTGATTCGAGCTGTACCAAAGATCGAGATCTTCAATCATCACATCAATTTCGCCGTCAATGTCCAGTTCTCGGGTGGAATTTGGTACCAATTCGCCGCCTATTTCTTCACTCATGGGTTTAGCCTCCTACGAAAATGCTCTCGAAGAATAATTGCTACACTGTTCATGGCAGCGAGCAGGACGATGAGTGTGATGCTGGCGGCGGCGGCCATGGAGTGCCATGCGTGTTCTGGTTCAGATGTCCAGAAGTAAATTTGAATCGGAATCACAGTGAAGTTGACATTGCCTCCGGTAAGGCCGGCCAGCGGCTCGGGGTCAAACAACACAAGAGCTGCAGCGCCAACCACCACAAGTGGCGCAGCCTCGCCCATGATGCGGCTCATCGCTAGGATGCTGCCGGTCATGATGCCGGGCATGGCTGAAGGGAGAACATGGTCTCGGGTGACCTGCCACTGCGTGCAACCCACACCGTACGCTGATTCGCGCAGCGACCGAGGAACACTTCGCAACGCCTCTTGACTGGCCAAGACGATGATCGGCATCGCCATCACACCCATGGTGAGGCCGGCAGCCAAAATCGATGGGCCCAAACCCAAACCGACACCGCCTTGTTTAACGAAGATGGCCAAACCAAACATACCGAACACGATGGACGGAACCCCAGCAAGGTTGGTCACCAGTGCCTGAATCAGTTTGGTGGTACGAGTTGGTTTGGCATACTCCTCAAGGTAAATCGCAGCTCCAATGGAAATCGGCATGGAGACCAGCATGGCGATGGTCATGACCCAGATTGTACCAAAGAACGCAGACCGAATACCCGATGCATAAGGGATGAAGATGTCCTGATAGCGTTCGGTCAGGAAGGGGATGTTGATGGCCAGTGGAATGAACAAGGCCGAGAACACGAAGAGCATTCTCGCCCACATAAGCAAGCCCTCCCGATTGGTGATGGAATGCTTCAATCGGTCAAACTGCGTCGGGTCGCGTCCTTGATTTCGAAGTCGGGTTAACCCTTCGAGAAGACGAACAAGAATCGCGCCCACCATGAACCAGCACAGTGCACCCAACCAGGCATCCAGCGTGAACGTCCCCACGACCAGTGTTGTTGTTGCGAGGGCGTAGGCGCCGTACTTGACTGCCCGCTCCTTTCCACCGAGTCGCTCGATGCGCCCCAATATTTTGGGCATTGGAACAGAGATGAGCAAGATGACACCAAGAAGCGCTATCCATGCCGCTATTTCCAAGGGAGTGGAGACCAGCGTGCCATCGGTCATGAGAACATCGACGTCCCCTGAGATGACAAAGGCCCCCACGGCAGGTGCGCCCGTTGGGTCAGCGGCCGGAACCGGGCCGGAAAGTTGCTTGACTTCAACGGGTACTTCCAAACTTGAGAGGAGGTAGAATTTGGTCTTCTTCCCGACCTCCACCGCATTGGTTGAAACGCCGGACGAGTCCACAATGATGTCTTCACTGAGGCCGCGCTCGCCCGTCACGGTGATGGTGATTTCGTGCGTTTGTGGGTTCCCATCGTTCCATGAAAGTTCCAGCACGACTGCATCGCCGATGAGGTCACCGTTGTCATCCACCGTGGGATGGTCCCATTTGAGGATGTAATCAGAGACGGGGATGAATTCGGAGGCCGACTCAATCTGTCCCGATTCGCCATCGATGAATGTCGGCTTGGCGATTTGCCAGACGAGCACGGTCAAGAACAGCAACCCAATGAGGCCGGACAGTGCGAGTCCAGTGGAGCCTGCGCGCTCCATGAGGTCCCGCCGTGCACGGTTTCGTTTCTTCAACCGGTCGATGTCCTTCATCAGTAGGCCTCCCGGTAAGCGGACAACACCTTGTTGCCAAGTAAATTCAGACACAACGTAATGACGAACAGGTAGAGGCCCACGGCGAAGATGGTCAAGTAGCCAATTTCACCAAAGGGAAGATCGCCGCCGACGCGCTGTGCAATGTAAGCCGTCATCGTCTGAGCTGGCAGGAACATGTTGGACGTGTAGACGGCCACGGTTCCGACGGCCAAGGTCACGGCCATGGTCTCGCCAACGGCACGGGAAAGCGCAAGGATGATGCTGGCGATGATGCCTGAGAGCGAAGCTTGAATCATCACGTTGAACGTGGTCTCGATTTTTGTGGCACCGAGGGCCAAGGAGCCCTCCCGCAATTCGTTGGGAACAGCCCGCAGCGCATCTTCGGACATTGAAGCCACCAACGGGAGAATCATGACGCCCACCACGATGGCCCCGTTGATGGGGTTGAGGACGTTGGGTGGGGCGTCAATCCATCCCTGCGCAAAGGCGTAATCGCCGACTTCCACCACCAGCGGACCGATGTAGATGAAGGCGAAAAAGCCGTACACCACAGAAGGGACGCCAGCCAGGAGCTCAAGCGTTGGTTTGACCACGGCCACCAAGCGAGGTGAAGCGTACTCGCTGAGGTAAATGGCGCACCCCACGCCGAGCGGGACGGCGATGAACAGGGCTCCGAAGGCCACCTGAAGGGTGGTGAGCAGAAGGCTGTTGACACCAAACGACATGTTCTCGCACAGCGCTCGTCGGTCGGCACAAGCGCCCGTTGGCGTCCATTGGGTTTGGAAAAAGAACTCTCCGAAGGCACCACCGTGATTGTTGGTGATGGAGAAAAACAGAACGGCGAGGGAGGAAAACCCAAGGAAGTACAAGACAGAACGGTCGGGCGTGGTTTCAGATTTTCCAGAAAGCAAGAGATATGCCTTTCCTGCTCGTCGCCAAACAAAGATCAAGCCCGCAAAGGAGAGGGCCACGAGAAAAGAACCGGATCCAAGCCAAATGAAAACGGGAGACAGAAGCGCAAAGGTGTTGATGGATTTCGGTGGTAACATCAGGTCCTTGTCGGCACGCGCAAGTCGATCCGGTTTGAACTGGATGACGTATTCTCCCGCAAGCGCCAAAAGAAGAAGGATGAGAGAAATGCCTCCCAGCGATGAAAGCCCGCTGGCGTCCACCTCGAACGTGAACCAACCACGGGCGTCAGCCACCTGTGAAAAGAACGACATCGCCTCGAACAAGAGCGTTTGAATGATCCCCAAGGTGATGAGGATGACTGAAAGACTCGTCATAAAGAGGATGTTCCTTGCGTTGATGCGGGATGCTTTCTTTGGCCCGTACTTCTTCTCAAGGTGCTCCATGGGGTCCATGACATTCCACCTCAAACAGATTCTAATCGCTCATGCATCAGCATGTTGAGCAGAGCTTCGGCGAAATTAATGCCGTACGCACAAAGCCTGCGAATGGATTCGGATATTTGAAATTCACAAAACAAACGCTCGGCAGATTTTCGGCCGGTCCACAAATCACTTTCCGATGTTTCAATCTCCGCCATGAGAGCAACCAGCGAGGTTTTCGCTTCGTGAATGATGTTGACGTCTTTCGTGTACATGTTGTGCACCAGGGTCTTGAGGGCTTGCGCCCACGTCGGGATGGCCAGCAGCGGGAGTTCCGTGGTTTTACTTTGAATGAGGTGAGAATTATCACGGACGAGGACGGCCAGTCGGGCGGCGTGGTCGCCCATGCGCTCCAGGACACGAGCGATGTTGGCGTGCTCCATGGCCGTGTAGCGGTCCACCTTGAGTTTCTTTTCGACAGAGGGATTCTTGAGGGCTGAGGCCACTTGGCGTTCGACCAACAACCGGCGGGCGTCTATTTGGCGCTCGCGGTCTTGAATGTCAGAAAGAAGGTCGATGTCCTCGCCGTTCAACACTTCGAACGCATCGTTCACGAGGCTTGAGATGAGGATATACATTCGATTGATGGAAACTTGAAGGCGCAATTCGGAAGGGTTGAGGATGGAAACAATGCGGATCAATTTCTCCGTATCGTCCTCAATCTCCATGCCCCGCGTGTCTCGTAGGAAATCTCGAATGTTGATGCGGACCGCGCGGGGAATCTTTTGGTCGCACTTGACTTCAATGGTGTTGGTGCCCGAAAGGTAAGCCCCGATGAGCAAGTCAACAAGACCGACTGTCAAAGAGCAGCAATCAATGCTCACGCGTGTCTTGGAGTCCTTGCCCTGCATGGGCGAAATTCGGAGGTCGCCGGAAGCCAACTCCTCAATGCTGACCACGTCGCCTTTGTCAAGGCGATTCCCCTTTACCCAGGTCTTTGGCAAGGAGACGATCATCGTTGACCCGCCCGTGAGCTGAAGTTTTCGAAATTCGCCTTCATTCATCGCGATGCCCTCCTCTGTTAACATCCATATGTACCGGTGATAGATAGAAGGTCTATTTATTCTATTGGGCAATATATATTTCTATTGTGCTGCCAATAGTCTGTATTGATGAACCCCATGTGTAAGAGGTGAATCCACAGCACAAGGAGCGAATACAATGAACCTCAAAAAGCATGCAAAAACCTTGACCATTATCATGATCCTCATGACCACCGGACTGGCCGGTTGTCTTGGTGATGGAGAAACAGAAGACGTCGAACAGAAAACCATCAACATCGCTGGAAGCAGTACGGTGTTCCCCGTGGCCAGCGCCTGGGCTCAAGCCTACAGCACGGCCAACGATGACTACACCGTCACCGTTGCAGGCGGCGGCTCAGGTGCCGGCGCCTCGAAGGTGTGCAGCACCGACGCTGACAGCGTCAACATCGGTGACATGAGCCGTGGCTGGAAGGATTCCGAAGCCTCGGTTGGTGCCGATGGCTACACCTATTCCTGCGCCAACACCGACGTCACCGTCACGCAACTCGTCGTCGCCATTGACGGCTTGTCCGTTGTCATGAAGAAGGGTGGCGCTGCCGACCAGTGCGTCACCGACATGGGTGGTCTCTCCATGTCCCAACTCCGTTGGATTTACAGCGATTGGAGCGAAGAGGACCTCGCCAATCACGAGGAAGGTGGCCTCGACATGAGCTCAACCACACCCAACAACGACGATGACGGTGTGCGAGAGTGGGGCGACCTGCACAACTCCACGGCCTGCCCCGACCAGGAGATCAAACTCTGGGGCGCCGATTCCGATTCGGGAACCTACGAGTACTTCGGTGAGCAGGT
>DUIU01000153.1:0-844 GCA_013330155.1 Candidatus Poseidonia sp.
ATCTATGCTCCAGCGAACATGATCTCGACCTTGGTTGGCCGGGGTGGAGAAAACGTCAAACAATTGCAAAACGAGCTCGGAGGCATGCGCCTTTCCATTGAATCGTTCAAGGACATGCCCGAGGGCATGGAGCAGCCAAATGGATTCTGGCAGGACAAACGACGAAAGGGGAACGCCTGGGAGAACCCACGTCGCAAAGGCAAGTCTGCACGACGTCAACAACGCAAAAAATGAGCATTTTTTGTTCCCGTATTGTGGTTTCTTAGCCATGATACTGGGGCATCCTTTAAATGTGAACCTTCAAAGGTCGGACCAGTGAGGTCTCACTATGTCCGATGAAACAACCACCCCCGCGCCTACCTCTAGCGGTTTAGCCGGCTTCGTGCTTGAAAACCGTTCATGGATGCATTTTGCCTCCCTCTTCATGATCGTGTACGCCGTTTGGGCTGTCATTGAAGTGCTTTCAAACACCTGGTTCCACGACCTTCAATCCTTGACTCTCATCGAAACGGGAACTGCGACCAATACCGATTCCACCGACTTGCAACGCAACAACAGCGGAGTGATTATTGCAACCGGCGCTGTTTTGGGCCTGTTTGGATTGTTTGCACAGTACATCTACCGAGGCGCCCCCATGGTCGATTCGTCCATGGCCGCTGCTGCCGCCATGATCCTCGACCAAGCCACGGCCGACCGAGTGTCAGAGGAAGACATCATCTCCAAGGCCGAAGAAGCCGCTACCGTGGCCGCTGCCGAAGTGGCCAAGGAAACCGCTGAAGACACCGTCATCGAAATGCTTGACCCCGATGCAGCTGAAGCCGAGGAAGAAGCCGAAGAAGAGGCT
>DUIU01000153.1:1214-3401 GCA_013330155.1 Candidatus Poseidonia sp.
CTGAGGAAGAAGCCGAAGAAGAATCCACCGAAGAAGAAGCCGAAGAAGAGGCTGAACCTGAGGAAGAAGAGGAAGAAGCTCCTCCAGAAGAAAAGAAGAAATTTTGAGGTGAAGAAAAATGTGGGAACATCGCAGCGTATCAGACAAATCATTCAAGGAAACAAACCGGATTCTACCGAGCGAAACGTACGTCAAACTGATGGACGAAGTTGAAGCCGTGGTCACACGAGCACAAGACGACAAATTCGACCATGAAACGTTCATGACCTACATCCCTCGTCAGGGCCCGTGGGAAGAAATCCCGGCCTCAGACCACTCCCGTGCCGATGCACGTACCCGCTACATTGGGCCAGCTACTGCCAAGCTGTTGAACACAAACTTGGTGCTGGGCTCGTCGTGGATTGACTCAGACCGATTCAAGTTCGAACGACGAATCGCCAATCTCTCTGACTACCTGAAGCAGAAGACGATCATCAATGCCAACATGTGGACGCCCAAGCAGTTGTTCACCACGCAGACGTTCTTCTTCTGTTCCACAGGCGATGAAGAGCGCATGGGCGGTGCCATCCTCGAAGGCGACACCCGAAACGACGACCATTTGTTCCTCGGTACCGAAGGCAAAGAGTTCCCCGAGTGGGAAGTCATCCTTTGGGGATTGGGCCACCGTGGTGTTGTCCCCGACTCCGACCCGCTTGACCGCGTTTACTACCCGTCGTTGATGCACCGTAATGTGTCCTTCAACAACCGATTGGGATGGACACGCTACTCTCCAGCAGGTTTCGGAAAGGATGCCTCCGGATACTTGATGACTCGACCAAACACCTGGATTTGGCCAGCTGTGAACGGAAACCGAGAGACCGCTACGGCGTTCAACCTCCTCGTGAACCTCCCTGACCGCAGCTCTTCCTTTGGTGAAGAAGGCATTTCGGACGTGTACATGACGACCGGCAAGACCTCCCTCTACACCATGATGGGCATGATGCAATCCTCCACCGTCCGCCAAGCCTTTGGCGCCGGTTCCGAGATGGTGCCGTTGGAATTCCACTGCATCGAGCCCGGACTTGACGAGTGGATCAGTGGCTCCAGTGATGAGGACAAGTACAGTCGCCTGTTCGAGGTTTGCGCCACGCTCGGCTACGTGCTCACCGACCCTCACATCGGTACGCTCGGTGGTGCTGCAAAGCGCCGCCGCCTCATCATGTACCCGGCTGACCAAGGCAACCTCTTGACCTGCGCCAACGCCAGTCAAGTCGCTGACCACGCTCTGAAGTCCAACTACGACTCAACTGTGTTCACCAAGCTCGACCAGGCTGACTTCATGAACCGCGTCACTCGCCGATTCAAGGCCTATGCCGATTTGGTCGCCGCCTCCGACGTCGCTCGTGGCGCTCGCTGGATCAGCCAAGCCGAAGTTGACGGCGAGAAGATGATTGGACCCAACGTCCACTCCATCCTTTCCGTCCGCGGCTACGACATCCTCAACATGCAAGAATACCTCAACACCTTCAACGATGTTTCCGCTGCCCCGGAGCGATTGATGCGCCGCATCATCCAGACCGTGGCCACCAACGCATTGAAGACGGTCTACCCCGTTGACATTCTCGGTGAATCTGCAGGACCAGCGCCGTTTGAGCACATCTTCAACTCGCCCGACGACAACCCACTGGTCTACTACACCGACGTACGATTCTTGGTCCCGACCTCCATCGACAAGCTGCGCTTCCAAACCGCTGCTCGTGGTGCAGACCGTGGCCGAATGCGAGAAGCCTACGCTTCCTTGACCGCTGCCGACCCCATGACCAGCCTGTCCATTCAAGACCTGTGTCTGCCGTTCTTGGCCGACCTTGGCTCGGACACCTGGCAAACCGGTACGGGCATCAACGAGAACGAAATCGTGGTCGAAGTGACCATGGCCGTCAACCCCGGCCGAGTTTGGCGCTCCTACCTTGAGCCAACCACCAAGGAAGTCTTTGACATGCCCAAGGGCGACAAGGGCACCGCCGCTCAACTTTGGGGCGACGTGTTCATGACCAACGAAGTGCTTCACGACAAGATGAAGAAGGACGGCAATGAACACTACCTCAACTTGCTCAAGATGGCTTATCACTGGTCGAACAACGAGGCACAGAAGATCCACAAACTCGGCAAGCATGGAAAGAAGCCAGCGGCAAAGAAGCCAGCGGCAAA
>DUIU01000153.1:3588-3715 GCA_013330155.1 Candidatus Poseidonia sp.
GATGAAGAAGGACGGCAACGAACATTACCTCAACTTGCTCAAACTGGCTTACCACTGGTCCAACAACGAGTCCCAAAAGGAACACAAACTTGGAAAACACGCCAAGAAGCCAGCGGCAAAGAAGCCG
>DUIU01000120.1 GCA_013330155.1 Candidatus Poseidonia sp.
GACATGGCAAGCATCTTCTTGGTCATGGACTGAACGGCTTCAGCAGCAATTCGAGCGCTGGCAGGGTCGTAAACACCGCAAGGGGCATCACAGTGGGCTTCGGCAACAATGGGGGTCTTCATGAAGAAGCCGAAGTGCTGGAACCATAAGAACATGATTCCTCGGGAGATCTACAACATCACCTTGTAATGGTGGTTCCTTGTTCGCCTCGAAGGGCTTCAAGAACATGACCAGGAGAGCATAACACCGCCTTGCAATCATCGCTCTTGGACACATAATCACAGAGTGCCTTCACCTTTGGACCCATGGAACCCTCAGGGAATTCTCCGGCTTCGTCCATCGCTTCTGCACCCTTGACATCGATGGAACGAAGCGCTTCGGCCTCGGGCGTGCCAAAGGAGCGGTAAATGGCATCCGCTTCCGTGCTAATGATCAGAGCATCTGCGTTGAGGTCGCTGGCCAATAAGGAGGAAAAATGGTCTTTGTCGATCACTGCCGGCATCCCTTGTTGATGCTCCCCTAATCGGGAGGTTGGAATGCCTCCGCCGCCACCGCAAAACACGACTGCACGAAGGTTAACGAGATGACGGATGACATCCAGTTCCAAGATGCGAAGAGGCATTGGGCTGGCGACGACCCTCCGTGGACCATGAATGGTTTCGGCGATGTCCCAATCCGCAGACATGACGGTTTCAGCGTCCAAAACCGGCCCGACGGGTTTGGTGGGCCAATCAAAAGCATCATCCTCACGGTCAACCTCTACGTGGGTGAGGACAACAGCTGTGCGTTCGGGTCGGCGACGACGTTCGAGAATACCTTGGAGATGCATGGAAAGCTCGTGCCCAATCATGCCCTGTGTGGCTGCGACCCATGCGTCAAGTGTTTGCGAATGGGCGGCGTCAAGCGCAAGGAGATGCCCCACCTGGGGACCATTGCCGTGCGTTACAACAACGCTCCAATCCATTTCCAAGAGGTCGATGACATCGCTCATAACCCGAGCGAGGACTTCAGCTGATTGCTGGGATGCTCCCGTGGGTGATTGCAAAGCATTGCCGCCGAGGGCGTAGACAGCCGTCTTTCTCACACCACAACCTCAAGCCCTCCTGTTTTGACCCTTTGCACGATTTCATGGGCCACATGATGGATTTCCAAAGACCCCGAGGGAGACATTCACATAGGCTAAGCAGGTGGCAATGGATGGTGAGAACATGGTCAAGACCACATGGATAGGCGATGTGCAAAAAGGTCAATACAACGACAAAGAAGTTGAACTCAAGGGCTGGGTGAAGCGAGAACGCGGGAGCAATAAGCTTCGTTTTATCGTCCTTCGTGATTCAACTGGAAGCATACAGTGCGTCGGCAAGTTGGACATTCTAGGCGAAGAAACGTTTGCTAAACTCAAAGCCATCCTCATCGAAACAAGTGTCGTCTTGACCGGTGTTGTCTCCGCCTCTGAGAAGGCCCCCGGCGGACATGAACTGCAAATCTCATCAATGGAAATCGTTGGAGAGGTTAATTCGGATCGTCCGTTCCCCATCAACAAAGAATCACTTGAACATGTTGACGAAGAAGGAAATCCACTCTATGGCGGGTCTGAATTTCTTCTTGACCATCGCCACCTCTACCTTCGTGTTGGCCGCCAAACAAGCATGTTGAAGCTACGAAGTTCAGCCTTTGGAGCCATTCACAACTATTTCCGGGGCCAAGATTTCATCGAATACCAAGCACCCAACTTCGTCGCCGGAGCGGTTGAAGGAGGCTCTACGTTGTTTGAAGTCCCGTATTTCCAAGACGAAGACAACCCTGACCAAAAGGTGTATTTGACTCAATCCTGGCAACTCTACGCCGAGGCTGCCATGCCTGCTCTTGAACGCCTCTACACCATTGCACCCTCTTTCCGAGCAGAACAGTCCCGCACCAGAAGGCACCTGACGGAATTCTGGCATGCAGAGATGGAAATGGCTTGGGCAAACAATGCCGACATTATGGTTCACGGCGAGGGGGTCGTTCGACACATCGCTAAAACGATGCTCGAAGAATGTGAAGAAGAACTTACATCCATTGACCGAGACCTCGACCTGATTGCGAGATATGCTGACAACCCATACCCACGGATGCGGTACGACGAAGCGGTTGACATCCTCCAAGGAAAGGGCGTTGAAATTGAATGGGGAGAAGATTTGGACCACTCCAAAGAATCCATCTTAACCCAAGATTTCGATGTTCCTCACTTCCTCACCCACTACCCGAAAATCGCTAAACCCTTCTACCACCGCGTGGATCCAGAAGATGAGAAGTACGTGCTTTGCCACGACCTCTTGGCACCAGAAGGCTATGGAGAAATCATTGGCGGCGGGGAGCGAACATGGACCGAAAAGGAAATCCTTGAGCGCATTGACGAAGAAGGAACGCCTCGAGACCCCTATCAGTTCTACATTGATGTGAGGTCCTACGGTGGTGTACCACACGGAGGCTTTGGACTCGGTGTTGACCGCGTGGTCAGTTGGCTCGCCGGTGCAACCAGCATTCGGGAGGTTATCCCGTT
>DUIU01000168.1:0-365 GCA_013330155.1 Candidatus Poseidonia sp.
ACCGTTCCTTGACGCCACTCGGGAGTTGGTTGGTTGTACGACCCCTCCAGCGGTTCATCGGAAGAACGGGGATCGGTAGGAACCAACGACGTTGCATCAATGAGCAATTTGTCGTGCACGTTCTCAAACGGCGAGGCAGCCTCAAGAGCATCGGCCACCATTCCAGGGAGAACAACGATGTCTTCGCTGATTTCGACCTTGTCGTTCAGGGCATCCAAGAAGGCCTCGAGATCTTTTGGGTTTTGCTCTGGGTCAATGGCGGCAATGACCTTGAGAAACATCATTTGCCCTGCGCCAAGAAGGCCAAGCGCTGTTTTCCGACCTTGGCGAGGGTAGCGCTGTTTGGAGGCAACAATGGCGAGGTT
>DUIU01000168.1:710-4474 GCA_013330155.1 Candidatus Poseidonia sp.
TGTTGGAATTGGAGCACCGGCGAAAACTGACGGCCAATCGCTTCTCCGAGGTAACCGTCCTCCATTGGAGGGAGCCCGACGATGGTGGCTGGTAAGATCGCATCCGAACGGCAGGTGATGGCGGTTACGTGCAACACGGGGTATTGCCCGGTCAGTGAATAGAAGCCATAGTGGTCGCCAAAGGGCCCCTCGAGTTTTGTTTCAGTTGGGTCGCAATAGCCCTCGATGATGATATCGGCTTCCGCCGGAACCCACAAGTCTTGGGTCAAAGCCTTCGTGATGGGCAGCGATTTTTGTCCGAGAATACCGGCGAATTGGTACTCAGAGAGGTTATCGGGCAACGGGGAAATCGCCGAGAAAATAAGTTCGGGTGGGCCCCCGATGCACACCGCCACGGGCATGCGCTCGCCCTTGGCGGCGTGGTCCGCTGCGTGTTTGTGGATTTGCCAATGCAAACCAAGTTCGGTTTCATTGTGAACTTGAGCCCGATACATGCCCAGGTTGTGTTCGCCATCCGAGTTTTTGGTGACCACCAACGGCAGGGTCACAAAGTGTCCGCCGTCCATTGGCCATGTCTTTGGAATGGGGAGTTTGGTCAAATCGTTGGGCAGGCGCACGCGCTGGCCCTTGCCCTTCCGAACTTTCTTTGGCGGCATGGCCAAAGCGTCTCGTAGCAACGGGAGGCCTTTCCATGGCTTGCGCATGTACAATCCAATGTCGGGCTTCATCATGGCGACCATTCGGTCGCCGATTTCGAGTTCATGGCTCGCACCTAGGGCCCGGAGGGTCCGATCATGGCTTCCAAACGCATTCATGAGGAGAGGAATGGACGATATGGAGCCATCAGCCAACTTTGGTTGCTCAAAGAGGATGGCCGGTCCGTTGTTTTTGACGAGAAGGTCGGCGATGGCGCCCGCTTCATAGACGACATCAACCGGTCGGTCGATTCGCAAGAGCTCCCCCTCCGCTTCGAGATGGTTTACCCAGCGTCTCAAGGTCTTCCAAGCCACGGTCAGCCCTGTGGCTTCTTGGATTTGAACCTCCGTATGCTGGCTGGTTTCCACCAACGACCACCATGAAGTCCCACCGTTTCCTTCATGGGCTTCCGTGGCCCCGTTTCTAACCGAGGAGGAGAAGATGTACGACGTTGTGGTCATCGGTGCCGGACCAGGCGGTGGTTCTGCTGCCCTGCATGCCGCCAGAGCCGGACTTTCCACACTTCTTCTCGAGGCTGACCCGGAAATAGGCACGCCGGTTCATTGTGGCGAGTGTTTGTCTGACCTTGCTGTTCAGAACCTGGACCTTGAATTGCCTGACCACGTCAAAGCCTTGGACGTCAAAGGCATCCGCGTGATTTTCCCGGATGGGACAGAAAAACTCCTGACCGAGGAGGGGTATGTTCTCGAAAAGCACCTCTTTGAACGATGGTTGGCCGATGAAGCCATGGCCAAAGGTGCAGAATTGCATCTGCATCATCGCGTCACTGGAATGGAGCGAATTTACAATTCGGAAAATCAATTTTCCAATTGGAAACTTGAAGGACGAGGCGACGCCTTTCCAATTGAATGCAAAGCGGTAATTGATGCCTCCGGAGTTTCCGGTGCAGCGTCGAAATACCTCAACATGGGGGGTGACGTGGAGGTCATCGCAGGATTCCAGTACGAAATTCTGGACGTGCCCAACGATGGCTACCTTGATTTCTACCTCTGGCCAAAATACTCACCTCATGGCTATGTCTGGATGATTCCAAAAGAGGGAGGAAGAGCTAACGTGGGACTGGTGACCACCGATAAGCGAGGCGCCATCAAGTACCTCGAATCCTTTATCGAAGACACCTACCTGAAAGGCAAACCAGCCGTCAACCCACCATGGCGAAAAGAAGGAATCAAAGTTCGACCCTTTGGAGGCACCATCCCCATTTCTGGACCAAGAACCACCACCGTTGGCGACGGAATCATGTTGGTGGGTGATGCCGCAGGATTTACTTCCCCCTTGTTTGAGGGCGGAACCCATCTCGCGTTGTGGTCAGGAAGAGAGGCGGCGCAAACCTTGGCCAAAGCACTTGAGGAAAACAACCTGTCCGAAGAGCGATTGATGGCTTACCAAAAAGCTTGGAAAAAGCGTTTCCCGCCCTACCACAAAATCCTGAAAGGCAAAACGGCCCTGTACGAATTAACCGATGATGAAATGTCAGCCATGGCGCGACTCCTACCCAACGAACTTGGAAACATGAGTCCGATCGACAAGGCATTCATCGGTTTGAAAATCCTCGTTCGAAGGCCGTTGTTGTTGACCAAGCGCGTTATTTCTGTGCTTCTCTCGTTTGGCTATTCCCGAGCGAAATTCTTTGGCTGGTAAGGAACTCTAGCCTACGACGAATGAGCAAAGGCCATGAGGGACGCCCCTCCCCCAATTACCATGTGGGGGCTCACGATGTGGTTGGCCCTCATCGCGACCGGTTGGTTGATGCTGAAACCACGGCTTCATGAAGAACAGCCCGCCCTCTCCGTTGTCCTTCACCTCACCCTGGCCTTGCCCTTCATTGCGCTTGCTCGCTTGTTTTTGGTCAACGACACTTCGGTCCTGCACGTCGCAGCCTTTGGGGGAGAAGACCTTCCCCTGAAATACAGATTCGCAGCGACATGGGCTGCTCGAGAGGGGCCCTTGCTCATGTGGCTCGGGTGGATGTCGCTGGTCGCCTGGCTCTGGCGGCGGCCGCTGCCCGGTGAGGCTGGAGCTGCAGTGGACGCGCAAGCCACACGTCTTCGCCTCATGCACCTGATGAGCCTCACCTTGTTGCTCATCGCGTTCTCACTGGACCCGTTCAAGGAAACACCTGCCTTCTTCATGGGCGCTGGACTCAATCCGCTGCTTCAGACCGACCTCATGGTCATCCACCCTCCGCTCATTTTCCTGACCTATGCGCTCTGTCTGCACCTCACGGCCATCGCCATGGCCGCCGCCTTCACCAACGAAACCGAAAAACTCGGACCACGCATGCTTCATCTTGCGCGTCCGGGGTTGCTCATGGCTACGCTCGGTATCGGACTTGGTGGGTTGTGGGCCTATTTGATTCTCGACTGGGGCGGCTACTGGGCTTGGGACCCAGTAGAAACAGGGTCCTTCCTCCCCTGGCTCGCTCTTGTTATGCTTGTCCACCTCCGCACACGCCCCGGAAAGGTCCGCCCCGAGGTATGGATTGGGGGTGGGCTGGTCACCGGAATGCTGGCGCTCTTTGCCACCACCGTCACCCGTGCTGGGGGCGTATGGGCCTCTTCCGTCCATACCTTCGTGACCAGCGACACCAGCACACCTCCAAGCGATGTATTTGGTCGGCTGATGGTCCTGAGGGACGACCCTGCAGGAACCGAAGTGATGTCCTACGTGGTTTGGATGTTCATGCTCATTGGGTGTTGGCTCGCCGTCCAGCGCTCGGTGGCGTCCAACCGCCAACTCAAACTGAACGATGCATGGGTTGTGGCGAGCCCTGCAGCCGTTGCACTCCTTGGGTGCTTGCTCTTCACAGGCAGCAACGGCGAGGGGTTATCTTGGGCCAGTGTGCCTCAAGTGTTGTTCGTCGTCCCCCTCTTTTTGCCGATGTTATTGGTGGGCCGGGGTGGCCCGAGCCAAGCCTCAGATGAATCAAAGCCGTGGGCCTACCACCGCCTTCTACCGGCACCTCTGGACCTCGCGTTTGCGCTCGCCGTTTATGCCCTGACCGGTGATGTGTGGATTGCCACGGCCGCCACGGTCCTCTTCGTTCC
>DUIU01000168.1:4550-4733 GCA_013330155.1 Candidatus Poseidonia sp.
CGGCGAGGGGTTATCTTGGGCCAGCGTGCCGCAAGTGTTGTTCATCGTTCCCCTCTTTTTACCGATGCTATTGGTGGGGCGGACCAACTCCCCCCAAGCCTCTGATGAATCCAAATCGTGGGCCTATCATCGCCTTACACCAGCACCTCTGGACCTCGTGTTTGCGCTCGCCGTTTATGCCCT
>DUIU01000130.1 GCA_013330155.1 Candidatus Poseidonia sp.
GAACATCGGCATCGTCATTCGAGTGCTGATCAAAAGGAAGGTGACCAACTGTCCAGTCGTGATTTCACCTTGACTCGCAAAATATCCGCCGGCCGTCGTGAGCAATCCGAAGGCCACACCGGCAACGGCGTAAATCATGGGAATGAATCGATTGCGGTCAGCACTGGCTCCCATGGCTTGGTCTCGGTACGAACCCGATTCTGCCGCCACACGGTTTGCTTCCCATTGCTCGGCATTGTATGCCTGGACCACGGCGATACCGGAAATGAGGTTCTCCAGGACGGCATGAATATCACCGGTCGATTCTCTTTGTTTGCGGTATTTGCGCTGCACCCGTGTTGAGAACCAATAGACGGCGGGAACGATGAAGAGGATGGGTGTGAATAACACGGCCGCCAATTTCCACGACATCAACACGAGGATGAGAAAAGCGGTGGCAAAGGTGATGACGATTCGAATGATGGACGTTGATGAGTCGGAAACCACGTCCTCAAGTTGGTTCACGTCGCTTGATAACACCGACATGATTTGCCCGGTCTGTCTGAGGTCGTAATACGAGGCTTCCATGGCGATGAGGGAACGGGTGGCGTCCATTCGCAAGTCGTGTTGAATGTTGTAGCCGAGCGTTTGCCACGAGTATTCCGAGATGCCCTGAAAAACCGCTAGACAGAGGAAACCAAGGAAGATGAGCACGCCGTATCCAATGGCTGGATTGCTGTGAATGGTGGTTACCATGTCTTGTACAATTTGAGGCCCTGAAAGTACATCGGTGGTGAAATAATCGACTGCGAGTCCGATGGCAACGAAAGGCATGAGGTCAAAAAATCGGGCGGCGGCATTGGCGAAAGCCCCAGTGAAGACGCGTTTTGGGTATTTCTTGGCATAAGGAACAATTCGCCAAATTTGCTTTCCGAGGACATCCGCTCCTTCCTCGTCCTTATCGGGAGCCATCTTGTCACTCTTGGCATTCGCCATTTGGCCCCCCGTCATGCTTTCTCGGCGAGGCCCCAGCCTCTTGAACCCTCGGTATCAACCATGGATGTTGATGTGCCCGCCAAACCAATCTTTGATGAGGCTCCCCGGGTTGGATTTGAACATGCAGAGGCAACGCCGACGTACTTCCATCCTATTCTTTGGCCTCCTCTTGGTGCAGGTCCTCTCGCCTTTGGCTTTCGCACAGGCCCCAGATGAGCCCCCTAACAACGATACCAACGCTAACGTTGAACTCCTTCAACACCTCAACATCGCTCCTTCCTCGTTGGCCGAACATGGCTGGCTAGAAAGCGACGAGGCAGCCGGAACAACGGCTCTGTTGTATCGGGATGTTTCGCTCATCGCGCCCAGCGAATGGACGGAGCGAACGGGAGAACGACGTGTAGATGGATTCTACATGCTCGGCCATACCTTCCCGGTGCCGAGCACATGGTTCTTGGATTTGGCCGACGCCGGCGTTGAGTGTTTCTCATTCATGCCCCCTGCAAGTTTCCATTGCGATGTCAATTCGAAAACCCCAGCACAACTCTCCAATCTGGACGTGTTGGGCTTGGCCGCCATGGACGTGACCGACAAAGTGCAGACCGACTTGGTGAGAGGGTTGCTCAGCTTGGACATGATCGCTCCAAACCCGTTTGTGAACAACGAAGGGGCCGTCATCAACGTCGTCCTTTCAGGAGAAGACTTGCCTGAAGGTTTGCTTCAGCGCAACGACATTGTTTTGGATTCCCACAATGGACGTTTTGCCACCATGGCGGTTGACGCCAGCGGACTATCTTGGTTGGTGCAACAGGACGCTGTTGAATGGGTTGAACCTCGCCCGTTCTTTGAAATCATGAACTCCGTGGGCATCGAGGTCATGAACGTCGATGACACATGGGACAACACCAACATGGCTAACATCGACGCATCATGGGCAGGTTTGGACGGAAGTGACGTCATCGTCACCGTCGCCGACACCGGCCTTGACAATGGGGTCAACAACAGCAACATGCATCCTGATTTCAGGGACCATATCACTGGCATCCTTTCCTTCCCCCCATCGGCCTCGACCTGCACTTCATTGAGTTTGAGCCCCTGCGGCGACGATGCAGAAGACCTCCACGGCCACGGCACGCACGTGGCCGGTTCGGTCCTTGGAGACGGCACCCACAGCAACGGCGACATCATCGGTGCGGCTCCAGAAGCGCATCTTTTGTTTCACTCCATTGCCACCACACATAGCGGAGAGGAGAAACTCCTTGGCATCCCCAACGACCTTGATGACATGTTCAAACTGGCATGGGCCAATGGGAGCCGAGTTCACACCAACTCGTGGGGTTCGGCCGTCGCTGGACAATACACCACATCGTCCATGCAAGCTGATTCCAGCGCCCGCACCCATGATGAATTGGTCATCCTCTTTGCAGCCGCCAACGAAGGGGTGGATGCCAACACGGACGGAGAAATTGACCTCGATTCCATGGGGAGTCCGGCCACCGCCAAGAACGTCCTCACCGTCGGAGCGAGTGAAAACGACCGTGGCAACATGACCTGGACCTGGGGCAGCGACGACTATGGCTCACCCATTTCGACCGACCGTTTGGCCGACAATCCTGACGGGATGGCCGCCTTTTCCTCCCGTGGACCCACCGATGACGGTCGGCTCAAGCCCGATTTCTCTGCCCCCGGCACCATGATTCTCTCCGCCAAATCCCGAAGTACATCATCGGTTGGTTGGTTGGCTCACAACGCCAGTTACACCTACATGGGCGGTACCAGCATGGCCACACCACTGACCGCTGGCGCCTCCGCCCTTCTGCTTCAACACCTTATGGACAACCTCGGAGAAACCAATCCCACCTCCGCTCTTGTCAAGGCCATCTTTACCGCCAGCGCCCACGACATGACAGGACAATACTCCTCTTCCACCAACGGTGCAGGTGAGGCCGCTCCCAACGACCATGAAGGATGGGGCAGAATCAACATGTCTCAAGCCATCAACACCTCATATTTGCAAGGCCACTCGGTGACCACGAGCGCCGATTCAGGATGGTCATTCATTGTGCCTGCCAGTGCCGATGACATCAACATCGCATTGACGTGGACCGACCCTGCATCAACACCCGCCGCCTCAACCAACCTTGTCAACGACGTTGATTTGGCCCTCAAAAGTCCATCCGGAACTTGGACTAATGTGAGTAACAACCTCGACAACCTTCGAGGCCTAACGTTGGCTTCACCCGCTCAGGGAACCTGGGAGCTGCATGTCGTTGGTAGCAACATCCCGACTGGCCCGCAGTTCTTTGCCGTCGCCATGACGGGAGACTACGCTTTGAGCAATTTGACGCAAGACGGAGACTTTGATGGCTATGAGGACGACGAGGACGACTGCAACACCACTGCAGGCACCTCAACCGTGGACCGTACCGGTTGCCCTGACACAGACGGCGACGGCTACTCCAACCCAGACGGAAATTGGACGGTCAACGACGGCGCCGATGCATTCCCAAGCGAAACAACGCAGTGGGCCGATACGGATTACGACGGCTACGGCGACAACGCCGCTGGCCTCCAACCCGATGCTTGTGTTTCGACATCAGGCAATTCAACGGCAGACCGATATGGATGCGGTGATGATGATGGCGACGGTTTTTCCAACCCAGACGGGTCGTGGACCACGGCCAACGGGGCCGATTCATGCACCAGCGTAGCCGGCTCATCGAGCCAAGACCGAAGCGGATGTGCCGATCAAGACGGTGACGGGTACTCCGACCCAGACGGCTCTTGGGGCACCACCAACGGTGCTGACGCCTTCCCGGCAGACAACACACAGTGGGCCGACGCCGACAACGACGGCTACGGCGACAATCCCCCTCCGGCGACCACGGGCGATGGATGTCCAAGCGTTAACGGCGATTCAGACCAGGACCGCTATGGGTGCACCGATACCGATGGCGACGGTTATTCCGACCCCGACAGCGGGTGGACCACCGCCAATGGAGCAGACGCTTTTGTTTCCGATGCCACACAATGGGCCGATGGCGATGCTGACGGGTACGGGGACAACGCATCAGGGAACAACCCTGATGCCTGTCCAACACAACATGGAACCTCCACTGAAATGGGCCGCTTGGGATGTACAGATAGCGATAGCGACGGTTATGCCGACGTGGATGATTCCTTCCCGAACGAAGCCACACAATGGGCGGATGCTGACGGTGATGGCTACGGCGACGAGGCCACTGGATTCGAAGCGGATGCATGCCCAAGCACCTTGGGTTCGTCAAGTCGAGATCGTTTCGGTTGCCCCGACACCGATAGCGACGGTTCCTCGGACGCCGATGCGAGCTGGACGACGGCGAATGGAGCGGACATCGCCCCAAACGACAGCACTCAATGGGTCGACGCTGACGCCGACGGATATGGCGACAATCCTCTTGGAACCAATGGGGACCAATGCCCAGCGCTCGCTGGAACCTCGACGGCCGACCGACGCGGCTGTCCGGACACCGACGGCGACGGATACTCCGACCCGGACAGCGGGTGGACCGTTGACGATGGCGCTGACGCCTATCCCAACGACCCCAACCGCTGGGGTGACAACGATGGCGACGGTTATGACGACGGCCTCGATGATGATTGTCCAACGTTGTACGGCACCTCTGTGCACGACCGAAAGGGTTGTCCCGACCAAGACGGAGATGGATATTCTGACCCAGACAGCGGGTGGACCACCTCCAACGGAGCAGACGCCTTCATGACCGATTCGACCCAATGGAACGATACAGATGGCGATGGATACGGCGACAACGCCGCAGGTTCTGTCCCTGATGCCTGTCCGAATGTCTCCGGAGAGTCGTGGCAAAATGGGACCTATGGATGCCCGGATACCGACCAAGACGGTTGGAGCGATGCAGAAGACACCCACCCCGGCGACCAAACACAATGGGCGGATGTTGACGGTGATGGCTACGGGGACAACCCCGGAGGAGCCAATCCGGATGCGTGCCCCACACAACCCGGCAATTCAACACAAGGAAACCGACTGGGATGCTTGGACAACGATGGCGATGGGTGGGACAACACCATTGATGCTCTTCCCAACCTCCCCACACAATGGCTTGACCAAGACGGAGACGGTTATGGCGACAACGCCACTGGACTCCAACCGGATGCCTGTCCCGGCGAGGCTGGAACCTCAACGATTGGACTGTTTGGTTGCGTGGATGACGATGGAGATGGGTATGCCAACCTCACGGACGATTTCCCCAACGACCCGACCCGGTACATCGACAGCGATGGAGACGGATACGACGACGCAGAGGATGCTTGTCCGTTGATTGCAGGCAACTCAACGACCGACCGAGTGGGTTGCCTCGACAGCGATGCCGATGGTGTATCTAACCCCACCCTTCCGGTAGGCAATGTTAGCGGATGGAACGCTTCAGACGGCGCAGATGCCTTCCCCAATGACCCAACCCAATCATCGGACGCCGACGAAGACGGATACGGTGATGATGCAGCCGGATTCCAGCCTGACACCTGCCCTACGAGTGCAGGAACTTCCAACGTCGACCGTTTTGGTTGCGTGGATGAAGACGGTGATGGAACCTCCGATGCGAACGATGCTTTCCTTGGAGAACCAACCCAGTGGACCGACAGCGATGGAGATGGATACGGTGACAACGCCAACGGGACCCAACCCGATGCTTGCATCGCCACCTCTGGAACGTCATCGTTGGACACCTACGGCTGTGTTGACGGCGACGGCGATGGGGCCAGCGATAGCAGTGATCTTTGGCCTGACGACAACACACAATGGTTTGACAGCGATGGCGACGGATACGGCGATGAGCCAACGGGCACCGACGGTGATGCCTGTCCAAACGATGCCGGCACATCCACAGCTGGAGCCACCTTCGGCTGCCCCGACCAGGACGGCGACGGGTGGTCTGACCAACAAGACGAATTCCCGGAACAACGAAGCCAATATTCCGACAACGATGGTGATGGTTACGGCGATAACGCCACCTTAGGCGCCTACAAGCCGGACCACTGGCCCAACGATTCCTCTCGAAATTCAGCCGAAGCCAGCATGACATGCAGCGAGAACACCATTGAGGTTGACCTTGCGGCAAGTGGGTGGTTCACCTTCTCTTGCACCGTGACGACCTCGATGAGTTCCGCCTTCGCGGCCAACCTCCAGTGGACAGCGACGTCGAGCATTGTGGGTGAATCCTCAGAACACTTCCTCACGTTCACTTCAGCGAGTGGCAATTCTCAACTTGCTTCGTTGTCGGGTTACGCTCAGGATGTAGGGAACCATCAGTTGCTCCTCACCGCCTCCGAACCAGGAGCCGCTAACCCAATGGATACCGTTACGGTGGTCATTCAGGCCATCGACTCCAATGCCCCGGTTGAGATTGAGGAAGAGGCAAAGAGTTCGATGATGGACGTGCTGACCGAGAGCACGATGCTTCAGGCAGCCCTGGCAGGATTGGTGCTGTTCGTATTGATGGGTGCGCTGATGATTCGGGGCCAGAGCCGCAGCATACGTGATCAGGAGCGACGATTGGAACGGGCAGCTGAAATCCGTCAGAACCGAGGCCTGGTCGATATGCCGAGCAGAGACCTTGTTCAACAGCAACACCTTGGAAGTCGCCGTGAACGAACCAACTCAATGTTTGATGACTTCCGACGGTCCCGCTGAGCCACGAAGATGAACCGATTCCCTCAAAGAGGAGAGGGCTGTCGTCGGGCTACCACACTGCGGATATGGTGAAGTGGTTATCATCTGAGGTTTCCAACCTTATGTCGTGGGTTCGACTCCCGCTATCCGCACCATTCTCGTTGTACCAAGACGCATGTTTTACCGGGCATCATCCAGCAAGCATCAAAGGCTCAGCCTACAAGGGAAGGGCGTTATACATCCGGTGATGTCATGGATTTTCTTTCACTTTGTTTGCTGACGCTTTGGTTGTACTTGCCCGGCTTTCTGGCCAACACCTTCGCCATGATGTGGGGGAAATGGTTGCCAAAAACCGGGTACGGCCCGTGGCCCATCGATGGAGGACGAGTGCTTTCGGATGGAAACAGAATGCTTGGTGACGGCAAGACATGGAACGGCCTCATCGGTGGCTCCCTCACCTCTGGTTTGCTCTGCATGTTGATCGCCTCCTCCGTGTCGACCGGCACACTTGACACGGTGTTTGATGATGGAGCCACGATTTTCGCCCACCCCTTGGTTGGTGCAGAAGATGCATGGTTCTACATTGGAGGTGCCAATGGAGCGGCGTTTATTTTGGGCTCGTTCCTTGGATTTGCGTGCTTGCTCGGCGACAGCACGGGTTCGTTTTTCAAACGCCGAAGGGGACTCAAGCGAGAAGGGGACATCTCCTCCAAAGCACCGCTGCTCGACACCCTACCTTTCGCCATCATGGTCTTCCTCTTGGGCCAACTTTTGTTGGGGCCCTCCGTTCTTGCATCCGAGGAACTGCGCCTCCCCATGCTAGCACTTGTGGCGATTACGCCCATTCTCCACCGTTCATTCAACCTCATCGGTTACAAAATTGGATGGAAGGACGTACCCTACTGAAGGGCATCGAATCATTTGATTCATGATGCATTGAGGCTCGGGGGCTGAACGAAACTTCATGTAGAAAACCGATTGAAATTCTAACATGGATGCTGATGCGCCGGATGTGTCGGCGGACGTGCCCGGCGATAAAGCCGGGCTTTCCCCAAAATGGGGGATGCTTCTGGGAATCCTGATCGCTTACAGCGAGATGATTTACCGACTTCTCTCTGGGAAAGACATCGTCGACTCGGTGTGGCCGCACGCCATTCGGTCGTTGGAATGGACCCTTAGCCTTCGAGCATCTCCAACGCTGACCCTCTCTTTGTTCCTGGTCGCCGGAGCCGCTGCGTTTGGGTTGCGAAGCCTTGTGAAAACAACACCTGCAAGAGCCGCTTGGTTGACCTTGCCCTACACTGCGCTGGGTCTACTTCTCGGACTGATTTCCCTGCACCTTTTGTTGGACGTGTTCTACCTTCGCGGAGCATTCCTCATGGTACCAACGCTCTTGGGTTGGACTCTGGCTTGTTTGCTCATTGCCCTTGGCGGGCCCCCTACCCTGAGAGCCCCGGGCGAAACAAAACCTTCGAGCACCAGAGTGTTTCATGTCCTGGGAGTGTTTTTCGCCGCTTGGCTGGTCATGCCGGGCATTCCAGCGCTTGCTGGATTTGCTCCATCCCCTCCTGCTGCCCCCGCAATGGGGTACGGCTCTTCTCCAGGCCCCTACACCTTGGAACAATACCAATTCCCCTATGTTATGCCTGAAGAAGTTGCTGAGGTGCAAGGGCCTTTGGAAGACGATGTTGAGTTCAGCGTTTACATCACCCTTCCCAACCTCCCTGAAGATTTACCCATCACTCACCTCCCATTGGCGGTGCTCCTCCATGGATTTGGCTACCCTGATATCGATGCCTATCAAGGCTGGATATCTCACCTCGGAGCAAAAGGAATCGCTGTGGCCTTCATCCAATACCCCTCAGACATCCGACCATCAGGGCATGAAGAACACGAGGCTGACTACAAAAGGGGCATGTCCGATTACCTCCAACACACATACCGCGACGTGGCTATCCGGGCTGGACTTGATCACCTCGAGGACATTCTGTTAGGACCTGAACGCGAAGCACAGCTCGAGGACCATCTTGGCGACATTCAAGTGGACCCGTCGTCCCTTTGGGTTGGCGGGCACAGCCTTGGAGCAGCATACACGTTCATTTCGTTGGATTCTGCTCTGGAACGTGGATGGGCCTCAAATGCGCTCGTCGTCGCCCTTGAAGCGCCAGCAAGTCGCCCCATGCAAGCCTCGCTTCAACCGAACCTCACGTTAATTCCTGAGGACACCTTGGTTCAAATCGGTGTCCCCCAAGATGACATGAGCGTGGGCATGTGCCCCGGAGCTTTTCATCAACAAATGTTCAATGCCCTACCAGACGAACGGAACCAGTTGATTGAGATTCAATCGGACCATTATGGATACCCTCGTTTGGTGGCGAGCCATTACCTTCAGACCGACCCTGCACGGGATACACTGTCCGATTGGAGCTTTTACCGCCGCATCGACGCCCAAGCGGATTACCTCGTTGCCCAGGGACGAAACGACACGTTCACCGCCGACTGGGCTTTCCAGTACATGACGGACGAAACCATGCTTACAGGAATGGGTGAATGGTCCGATGGCACCCCTGTTTTACCTCTGATTTGGCACCGCAATGCTATCGAGGACGTGCGAGCGTTTCAGGACTGCAATTGAGAACACATCTTCAAATGTCAAAGGGGGAACTGCTGAACATGACCGAGGGAACCGTCTCCAGCGATGTGAAGTCGTTGTGGAAGTGGATTGGCGGGTCTGCCTTCCTCGCATCCATGTGCTGTTTTCCAAGCATCGTCTTAGTGTTCTTTGGCTTGGCCAGCGTTTCGAGTGCTGCCGCTCTCTCCAATGATTTGTATTGGGGCACCAACGGCATGGGATGGTTTCGCCCGCTGCTCTTGACCGTAAGCACGGCGTTCGTCATCGCAGGCTTGGTTCTGTATTTTCGCAACAACGGCATCTGCACCCTCAGTGAAGTGCGCCGGCAACGAAAACGCATCATCAACACTTCGATCATGGTGCTTACGCTGGCCTTCGTCACCTACATCGTGTTGAACTTCGTCATTCTCACGGAACTTGGTGTTGCGCTCAACCTTCCGTGGGAGAGCAGCCGGCTTTGGAATTAATCAGGCTCCATGTCGTTGGGTCTTGCACCCAACACCCCAATCCGGGTCGGCCTGCATCGCCAATCGAGTCTCTTCCAGTATCCGCTCTTCTGGATTGCTTTGGGAGGGTGCTTCAGGCCGTAAGGCCAAGGAGAGATGATACCCAATCTCAGCCCAATAAACCAATTGGATTTTTGATTTTCCAATTGGAATATTCTTTTTTCCTGGTCCAAT
>DUIU01000195.1:0-622 GCA_013330155.1 Candidatus Poseidonia sp.
CCTTCGCGCAGCCCTTGACCAAGCAGGCATTGATTCACGGGTTTACTACGCGACCCCCATTCACCGCCAACAGGTCTACGCCAGCCACCCTCAACACGATGAAGAACTTCCCATCACCGATTCAATCGCCCACCGATTGGTTGCGATTCCCGTTCACCATCAACTATCGGACGTTGAAGTGCAACGCATTGTTGAAGCGGTCTGTGAGTCAATCACGGCCTGAGCTGTTCAGCCAATAGGGCCAATGAGCGGTTTGAAAGAGCACCGAGACCGGTGATTTCCTGGCCCGCCCATGGAGGCATGTTGTCAATTTCTTGGCCTTCATCCAATTCCACTTCGGCAACCACGAGACCCGCAAACATGCCTTCGTATTCATCCACTTCCCAGGTCAACCCTTGGGCATCGCTCCAAAGGTACCTGGTTTTCGTGATATGTGGCAAATGTTGGTTTTGGAGAAGAGCCTGGTAGGTTTCATCTGAAATTTCTCTTTCAATTTCATAGGCAGTGTCTTCATTTTTCTTTGCCTTTGAGGTGAAGAAGGATGCAGCGTTCGCTTTGCGTAAGCGTGCCCCCCACCCATCTTGGGCGGTGAACAATCCTCGCTCTTCTTCGGTTAGTGAAA
>DUIU01000195.1:920-4292 GCA_013330155.1 Candidatus Poseidonia sp.
AAACAGCGCAACTCCGTTGTACTCAAGGACCGTTTCGCTAAGGCTAAGGTGTTCTCGTGGAAGGTAATGTTGGGCGATGGCAATGACTCGCTCACCACGCCACGGTTTTTCGTTACGACCGTCCACAAAAAATCGTCGTTCTCGCTCGTCAAGATTGCTGTTGTCACTCATGTTCTTATTCTCCTTGGGGTGGTTGAATTTCGGTGGTTTGAGGGGGGAAAGCCGACACAATGGATTGGACGGCCACAAACTGGACGTCTTCGATAAGTTGGGTGCCTGGTGGGCCCAGCGTGACTCGGTCGATGCTGAAACGGTCATCGCTGAGCAAGGAGGCATCGCCTTGGGCCAAGCGAAGCTCAAGTTGCCGTGAGGTGGAAAACGCTCGCCAAATCAACCATGCAGGAAACAGCAAAATCAGCGAGGCGAGCATCATTTCCAAGACGGCCAAGACACTCACCTGTTTCGTTGAAGCAAGCCATTCCATGAGGCGTCAGCGTAGGCTTTGGCGGAGGCCCTCGGGTCGCTTGCTTTGTGGATTCCAGAACCAACGATGATGCAATCGGACCCGGCAAGAACCGCTTCGGTCGGGTCGCCGTACCGCTGACCCATTTCGCCATCTCCCACCGCAAGATTGACCCCGGGCGTCCAGATCATCTTCTCCTCACCGACAGCGATGCGCAACTCCTGCAATTCTTTGGGGCGCGAACCGTTTCCAATGAATCCGAAGACGCCGGGATGCGCTGTGCCTTTTCCAACGACTTCAGCGGTGTAGGCTGGATGAAGCAGATTCCCTCGACTGGACATTTGAGCCAGCAAGAGAACGCCCCCGCTTCGACCAACGTCCGTCCAAGAGGCTTGCAGTCCATCGACGATATCGGGGCCACTGATGAGGTGGGCTGTGACCAAATCCGACCACGACCGAATATCGTAGATGCCGGCCATTTGCGAACGGCTGATTTTCCCAATATCGGCAAATTTCCGGTCTTCAAAGATGAGGAGATTCGCTTCATGGGCGACCTTGCAGAACCGAGACCACGCTTCAGGCGTCCAATCGTCAACAAGGTCAACGTGGGTTTTGAGCGCAGCTACGTGTGGCCCAACGGCTTCGATGAGGTCAAACAACCCGGCCATCGTGTGTCTATCGGCCGCTAAGCAAACCAAAGATTGCTTGGCCGTGGCGACTTTCATGTACCGTTTTGCCATTGGCGAAGCGGCCATTTCCCATCGAACACCCCACGCTTCCGACGGCTCCATGAAGAAGGCCTGTGCGCACCCCCTCCTCAATGGTTGTGGCCTCCTCGACCAAACATTATGTTCATGATGCACCCGCCCGTCGGGAAACCATGCGACAGGCACTTTTCCTGATGGTGTTGTTGCTGTTGATGCCTCTTTCAGGGTGTTTTGGGTCGCCGGAAACCTCGGACGATTCCGAAGAAGAGGCCATGTATCCTTCCATTTGGGAGCGCCATACTCTTGAGTGGAACTGGACGGGTTCCTACGCTCGCGTTCTTCAGGACGGCCCGCATGAACCGCTTCCTGTCCAAGAAGCGTTCATCGATGTTGACACCACTGGTACGTGGGAAGGCGGCCCGAACTCGGCGGAAGTTCACCTTTCATACTGGCTTCCATCCAACACCGAGGCAGGCGAACAAGTCCCCGTTATCGCCATCGTCAGCCCCTATTTCGACTACGGCTCCCCCGGAAGCCAGTCCAGCCCAACCAATGTGGTCGGTGGCGGGCGCGGCGAATTCATCTATGACAATTTCATTCCTCACGGCTATGCTTTGGCCCAAGTCGCGGTCTTCGCCACCGAAGAGAGCACCGGCTGTTTCGACTACCGAGGCGACGGTGAAGGACAGGGGATTCATGCCGCCGTTGAATGGCTTGGCACGCAAAATTGGAGCAACGGCCACGTTGCCATCTACGGCAAATCCTACGAAGGCGCCACAGCGTGGGAGGCGGCCGCTCAAGGGAGTGAATATCTGAAGACCATCGTACCCATTTCCGGAACGACTGCCCTGGGCCCCCTGCTCTACAAAAACGGCAGCGCCGAAGCGCGCAGCCAAGTGATGCATTCCAATTACGGGGGCTCCATTCTCGACTACGACACCGACGACCTCGACAACATGTGCGGGGACGTCTTGGAAGGCTTCCTTGCCGGTCCAACACGATACGGACTGGGCGAACTTGATCCGTACATGGACAATTATTACGATGAACGAAGCCACATTGACAAAGCTCTCGGCACCTACAACGGGAGCATCTACTGGGTGCAGGGGATGCAAGATTGGAACGTTGACCCGCACCAAGTGTTCGGCGGACCCCCGGGGACCAATTGGTACCAGGCCTACATCGATGCTGGATACGAGGTTGGGGGGATGCTGGGCCAATGGGAACACAACTATCCCGACCAGTGGTCAAAACACAACAATCAGGAATCGGGGTATGGTGGTGAAGCCATTGACAACATGACTCGATGGGATTGGGGCCAGGACCTGTTTGAATGGATGGAATACTACCTCAAAGGCATCGGAGAGCAGCCCAGCCTTCACGCTCAAATCCAACGCAACGATGGAGAGTGGCGCATCGAAGAAACATGGCCCCCACTCGACGCCGAATGGGCGCCAAGCGATTGTGCTTTCAGTGGAGGGTCAGTTGGAGCCTCTTCCACGTACACCGTGGATTGCGCGGCTTTCTCCATGGACCATGATACACATATCAGCGGGCTACCAACCCTTCATCTGGACGTGACTCCTTCCTTTGATGGAGGGCAAATCTTTGCAGAATTACGAGACGCACAGACCGGTTTGCGATTCGGCCATGCTACCATGGACGTGCGGTACCATGCTGGCGGCTATGATGCTCAAACGGTGGTGCCGTTTTCCACGGTTACCATGCTCATGGAATTCCAAGGCATGGATGTCATCCTTCCTGCAGGGCACGGCTTAGAACTCGTCTTCACGCAAAACGGAGAGGATTACCTTCCACCGGCTTGCAGTAACACGTGCCCCATCACCGTGAACTCGGGTGAACTCATGCTGCCCGTCATCGACCGGGACGGCTCAACCATCCTCATCACTCCTCAAGGTGACGATGCCGCCAACAACCAGTGAACTTCTCGGCGCCTCCACTCATCACTCCCACCGTCCATTGGCGGTCGTTTGAGCATCTGCGCGAAAGGATGGTTTTTTTTCGCGCAGATGTGTATCAGCGGCACTAAAGTCAGAGAAAATAAGAATCAATTGCTTAATAAATAAGCCTTTGACCGACCATTTGAATTCAAAAATTACGAAATAAATGAGCGTATGTTTCATATACCGTCCTCATAGCGGAGCATTCGATACCCATGATGGATAAAGCAAAACTGGAATA
>DUIU01000226.1 GCA_013330155.1 Candidatus Poseidonia sp.
CAGTTGGGTTGTAGCATCACATGTGTATGTTACCACACCATATGAGTAACCCTTCGGTATCTAGTCATGCCAATTCGGCTTCAACAGAAAACCACCTCCTCGAGGGTGATTCTCCTCAGCCCTTCCCCCATCATGACAGGCATGACAGGGTGCTAAGCAACCACCCGACCTTCCACCCGTATAAGAAGAAATCGGTCTACGAAGGACCTATGAAAGCGCTACAGTCCTTGCTTTTTTCCGAAAAGAACCGGTTTCTCGGCGTTCAGGCAACATTTGGCGAAAGTTGAGCCAAATTACCAGAGACGATGGCGTCCCCGCCGGCCTTCCCAAAGGTCTCCACGGCCTGGGTCAATTGACCCAAGTTGAACATGGCTACACCGGCGGTGTTCAGCCCTTTTTCGGAGCCAGGTGTTCGGGCGTTGTGGACGTTCATGATGCCGAGGGCTTTCTCGGCTCGCCCACTCTCGATGAGCGCAATCGCTAGGTTCACCAGGACATCTCCATTGGTTGGTGCGTTCTTGGCTGCTTCGCGTAAGGCGAGAATGGACGATTCAAATTGTGTTTCTGCAACGACTTCTTGCTGCGGATCTCCCCCATCACGCATGGCCGTCGCCCGTTGCAGCAAGGCGATTCCGTAGTTGTTGTAGACTTCTGCATTGGACGGGAGGGCGGCGGCCATTCGTTGGAAGGAACGAGCGGCTGATGACCAGTCGCTGCGTTGCATTGCTTGGAAGCCTTCGTTCAACATCGTTTGAAGCTCAGCGGATTGGCCAACGTCAACGCCCAAGGCTTGCGCAGGATGCAATCGCAATTTCACCGACCGTTTGGCAGGAATTTGCGGAGTTGCTTCGAGAGGCGTGTGGAACACGGCTGCTGGAGAATCCTGAGTGTGGTCGTACACCACAACATCGTCGTCCAAGGAGGCGTACTCCATCTCCACAACGGCCGATTCTTGCCCATAGATTTCCTCGTAATCCGGAATTTGAGCATCAATTTTCCAATAATCGGGCACAGGCGGCTCTTCTTGAACCGGAGCAGGGGTGAGGAGGCGTGCAGAAGTAAGGCGAACGGGTGCCTCGCTCATCTCGCTGGCCGAGGGAGGAGGAGGGGCGTTATTGACTGCAGTTGATTCGGGCGGGGAGGCAGGGTCGCCAACCTCCGCCGGCATAGGGAGTTCAGGAAGCGATGGAACCTCAAGAACGTCAATGGCATCCTCTTCTAGGCCCTCTGACGGCAGGATTGGTGCCGATGGGGGCTCCTCCACAGCGATGGGGATTGGAGCCACTTCAGGTGCTGGCGTGGGCTCAGGAAGGTCTTCGGCTTCATCAGGTTGAGAAGGAGTCGCCTCCATCACCGACCCCCCACCAGCATCAAAGGGGATACCATCGGCAAAACTTCCGATGCCAAATGGGAGACTTGGGGCATAGACGGTTGAAGCCCCTTGGTAGCCAAAGGGGAGAGTTCCCGTGTTGTTTGCAGGTGCTTCTGCAACCGGCTCTTCCTCCTCGGTAGGCGGTTCGATGCCTTCAAGGTCGTACCAGGCCGCCGCTGCGTCGTCCAATCCCGGAACTTCAGTGGGCAGCACCTCGCCGTCGGCATTCTCAGCGGACAAGTCCTTCCGCAGTTGGCTACCGCAGGCGGGACATGCTGTACCACCAAGAGAGAGTAGACCGCAGATTTGGCACTCAAACATGGTCCTGCCTCGGACCCTCCTCGGGACGGAGGGACTTCAAGTCAACGCTGACTTGATTGGGATTACTCTTCTTCTCCACGGAGGATGACGATGACCTTGTCCTTCACGTCAACGACCATTTCACCAATGCCGTCCATTTCGTCGTCGACCAAGGCTTCAGCGAAGGTCTTGCCCTTGCTGCGCCCACGGGCGAGTTGCCCAATGATGCTCAAGAGGGTGATACCAACGAGGATGAGTTTCACGTAAGTGGCGTTGTCTTCGCCACCAACGATGAACACGAGAAGCATGTACAGAGAAACGATGAACGTGGTGAGAATCATGATGGGGAAACCGGCTTTGAAGAACTCGTTGAACGAAATCGGGTAGCCCGCTTCTTCGGACATTCCGGCCGTGACGACGTTGGCCGATGCTCCGATCAACGTGCCGTTTCCACCCAAACAGGCTCCAAAGGCCAACGCCCAGATCAACGGTCCAAGCAAGTAATCGCCGAGGTTGTCGGCGATTTGCAGAACAATTGGAATCATGGTGGCCGTGTAGGGGATGTTGTCGATGAACGCCGAGGCAATGGCCGAAACCCAAAGCACGATGAGAATGGCTGCGGCTAGACGAACGGTTTGCCCGTCCCCTGTGTCGCTACCAAAGAAGGCGATAGCACGCTCAACATATTCACCGATGAAAGCGATGACACCCATGTATTGGAGTGAGTGAACCAAGACAAAGAGACCGGCGAAGAAAAGAAGCGTTGTCCACTCAACGTGATGAAGTGGCTCTTCAAGTTCGTGCCGGTCGGTGGCAAGGAGCATAATTACAGCACCCACCAAGGCAATCCACGAGACGGCGATGTGGGTGATGGGGTGAAGGAAGAAGTTGATGATGACGAGGAACAAGATGACACCAGCGACTTTCAGCATCTGGGGGTCCTTGATGCCATATTTGGCTTCAAGTTCAGCCACGTCTCGAATACGAGAGCCCGAAAATTCATCGGCATAATACCACTTCAAGAGCATGAAACTGGGGACGATGCACATCAGGATACCCGGTCCCATCTCGATGATGAAATCGTTGAAAGTTACGCCGTATTCTGACATGTATGCGTATTTACCGCCCTCGGCCGTAGCAATTTTGTCAGGAGATAGACCAGAACCAATCATGATGTTTGGAGGGTCGCCAATCATGGTGGCAGCTCCACCAATGTTTGAGAACAGAACTTCAGAGATGAGCAGAGGAATCGGTTTGATATCGAGCACCTTTGCAAGTTGGATGGTGACAGGGGTCAGAAGCAGCATCGTTGTCACGTTGTCAAGGAAAGCCGAAAGGACGGCGGTGACCGAACACAAAATGACCACGAGGGTCCAAATCGAACCTTGGCTTTTCTTGTAAGAAAGGACGGCAAAATACTCAAACACACCCGTGTTTGAAAGAATACCAACCATCACCATCATACCCAGGAGAAGGCCAATGGTCTCCCAATCGATCATTGTGGTAATCTCGGCCAACGTGAAGGTATCACCCGTGTCGTAGTAGTTGAGGGCGAGCATGGCCGCAATTCCTCCGACGGCCGCAGCGAGGGTACGGTGGACGGTTTCGAAGATGATGAGAACATAGACGGCCACAAGGATGGCAAGACCAACGTAAACGGCTTGTGTCTCAAGGCCGTCTTTGATGTGGACATCCAGCCCAACACCGCTACCACCTGCGGCTCGGGTGGGGTTGGCCACCATCATGGCACCGATGAAGAGCAACAATCCAAACGCAATTTGCCGGGTACGGTTGGTAAAGAGATGTGAGTTCATGGACATGCCTCTGTATTGTGACGGGGATGAATGCACCCTTTGACCCTTTGCTTCGGTAAGGATTACCTACGCCACAATACTCCAATGTTTCCACGTTGCAGGACAAGTTGAGAGGCTGTTTGTTCAGCAACGTATTGCCAGACCTCACTTCGTTGTTCGCGTTCAAACAGTCCTTTGTTGACCTTGACTTTGACGAGGTCTCTCGATTGGAGTTGTTGACGAATTTCATCAAGAAGCGTTTCAGTCAAGCCGGACTTGCCGATACGAACGCTCGCACGAAAATCATGAGACTTTGCCTGACGCATGATGTGAGCGGGAATATCCGTCATTTCAGGCCCCCCTGTGTTGGTGACGGTGGTGTTTGGGGCCACCACCAAACCGGCGGATACTGCCACATTTCAAGCAGGTTTTGATGCGCTGACCGTCTTTGATTCGAACGCGAAAGGTGCTCGAATGAGTTTGATGAGCCCAACACTTTCGGCACACGAGTTCTTTGACCCGAGAAGGAAGAGGAAGCCGGTGCCTCCGGGAAGTCTTGATGACATGGACGGCAGCGGAAGACAGTACTTCCTCCGGGTGGTCGCTGGGTGAAGAGAGAAGGTCGCCAAGATGACGTTGAGCCTGAAGGACGGCTTCACGCCGTTGCGCTTTCTTCC
>DUIU01000164.1 GCA_013330155.1 Candidatus Poseidonia sp.
GACAGTCCACAAGGCACGTATTGGGTCAACAACCCCCAGTCGACAGAAACAGGGTCTGCACGGTTGGTGTCGGGTGATTTGATCCTCGACTTCGAAGAGGTTGGTACACAAATTGTCACCCTTTCAACCACGGACGGCTATGCCACCAACAGTTACCAAATCACGGTGGAAGTCTTTGACTCCGTTCCATTTTATGTTTCAAAGGTTGACGATGGCTCAGGCCACCTCTATGTCGAGATGGCCGACACTTATGAGACGCAGACGCCCTCGGCCACTTTCGCCTTGACCGAGAGTGCACCGACCTTCACAGTCGTCACCGTCACATGGTCGCTGTGCAACGAACTTTCGGGTACCTGCGACGGCATCTGGGAATACGACTTGGACATGTCTCGTTCAAACACGGGATGGACACAAGAGATGAACATCCCCTCTTCCTTTGGAGAGGGTATGGCTCGCTCGAACGGGATGCGAAACATGGACTATATCGGTCTAAGCGTCCGTGCAGTGGATAATGCTGGCCAGGATTACAAAACTTCGGAAACCACGAAGTGGATTACCACTGAAGCACTTCCTGCTCCTTCAGAAATGGACGATGCCCTCATTGAATGGTATGTCGCCGACCTTCTCGCTGAGATCGCCGAACTCGAAGCAGAACTCGCTGAGTCAACGAACTCGGATGATGTGGTTTCCCTCGATGCTCGACTGTTGGAACTCAACACCAAACTCGATGTAGCCTGTGATGACCCCCGTGCTGACTGTCCTTCGGACGACCTCAAGAGTTCCAGCAACGATGGCACTTCTGGTTTGAACACCAACGTGATTCTCATCGTCATTGGCGTGCTCATTGTCGCAGCCCTCCTAGGGCTGATGTTCATGCGCAGCCGTCAGGATGGGCTCGTTGACCCTAAGTGGAACGAAGCAAGCCTGCCTTTCCATGATACTGTGGCCAATTCCATGTATGGGGGCACACAGGAACTCTTCCAGCAACCGGTGGCTGCAGTTGCTCCAGTAGCAGCTGTCGCTCCTGTCGCTCCAGTTGTTGCTCCGGCTGCCCCAGTGGTTGCTGCTCCAATTGCCGCACCGGCAGGCCCTCCGCTACCACCTGGTGGCCTCCCAGCAGGCTGGTCGATGGAGCAGTGGACCTATTACGGACAGCAGTACCTCGACCGACTTAACCATCAACAGTGATGTCAACTTTATGACCCCTCACAAGGGTCAATGGAAAAGCATACCCCTAAAGGGGAGTTAGGAGAGGAAGAATCGTGTCGGATGAAAACGAAACCCCTGACGAAGAGAGCCTCCATGAGGCTGCTCAAGGTTTGGATGAGGTTGCGTCGGAGTCTCCACCACCTTCAATGACCGTTTGGTCACCCGAACCCACCGGTGCTGATGAAATCCTAGAGGAGTCTGTCGCCGATTGGATTGCTGGTGTGGAGTTTGAGTCGACGGCGGATGTGCCCATACCCGATCGCTTGGTTGACCAAGTCATCGGCCAAGAAGCTGGTTCAGTCGTCATCAAAAAAGCAGCAGAACAACGCCGACACATGCTGATGATTGGAGACCCCGGGACCGGGAAATCCATGCTGGCTAAGTCGATGACGGACTTGCTCCCGAAAGATGCTCTAGAGGATGTCTTGGTTTATCCAAACGAGGACGACCAAAACGTACCACGCGTAAGAACGGTTCCAGCAGGACGGGCCGAACGAATCGTCAAGGTTCAGAAGGAAGCCATCCGTCAACAACGAGAAAAATCCCAGCGAATGCTTTTCATTGCCTTTGCCGCTATTGGATTTTTAATTCTCATTGCTGCGCTCCAATCCGGTGATTTGTTCACCCTTTTGTTCGGTGGTTTCCTCCTCGTCTTTGGATACATGTTCATCCGTAGCCGTTTGGGCGCCGTTGATGACAGTCGAATTCCAAAGGTTCTCGTGAAGCATGATTTGAATGAACTCCCTCCGTTTGTGGACGCTACGGCCACCCTCTCAGGGTCGTTGTTGGGCGATGTTCGCCACGACCCTTTCCAGTCGGGTGGCATGGAGACGCCTGCACACGACCGTGTTGAGCCTGGAGCGATTCACCGTGCTCACAAGGGTGTGCTCTACATTGACGAAATCAACCTTCTTCGCTTGGAGGAACAACAGGCGCTCCTCACCGCCATGCAGGAACGTGCCTTCCCTATTTCAGGACGCTCCGAGCGTTCCTCGGGTGCGTTGACCAAGACCGAACCGGTGCCTTGCGATTTCATTCTCATCGCTGCCGGTAACCTGGACGCCATCCAAGGCATGCATCCCGCTCTACGAAGCCGTATTCGTGGATACGGCTACGAAGTCTATGTTAACTCTGAGATGCCAGATACGTCTCGAAACCGCCGCCGACTTATCCGTTTCATCGCTCAAGAGGTCCTTCGAGACCTTGACACCGTCCGTGAAATTCCCCACTTTGACAAAAGCGCTGTGGCCATCATCCTTCGGGAAGCTCAGCGACGTGCTGGACGGCGTGGCAAACTTTCCCTCCGTCTTCGTGAACTTGGTGGGCTGGTACGAATTGCTGGAGACCTTGCGGTTGAAGCTGGTGCTCCATTCACCTCCGCCGAACACGTTCTTGGGGCACGGAACATCGCTAAGCCCCTTGAACAACAAGTCGCCGACCGCATGATTGAACGCCGCCAGGATTACGCCATGCTGGTGAACAGCGGGGAACGTGTTGGACGTGTGAACGGGCTCGCAGTTCTCGGTGCCAACTCCGGCTTATCGGATTTCAGTGGCATCATGCTTCCCGTCGAGGCTTTGGTCACCCCTTCTCAAGGTGGAGGCGGGAAAATCCATGCCACGGGTGGCCTGTCTGACCTTGCCAAGGAAAGTGTTACCAACGTGAGTGCAGTGATCAAGAAACTGACGGGCAAGGACATCTCGGATTACGATATTCACATTCAATTCGTGGACACACACGGTGTGGATGGAGATTCTGCTTCCATCACCATCGCAACCGCCATCATCTCTGCCCTCGAGAACATTCCCATTCGCCAAGACCTCGCCATGACAGGTTCCCTTTCCGTTCGCGGTGAAGTCCTTCCAATTGGTGGCGTGACGGCTAAGATTGAAGCAGCCGCACGCTCAGGTGTCAAAACCATCGTTGTTCCACGGGCCAATATGCAAGATGTTCTCCTCGACGACCGGTTTGAGAACATGGTTGAAGTTGTGGCTGTGGATACTCTTGATGAGGTCATGCAATACGCCCTCATTAAGCACGAACAGAAGGCCAGTTTGGTCGAGCGTTTGGAAGCGGTCATCGATCGTTTGACCCCAGAGGTTCAAAGCAAGATATCGCTCGTCTAGGTAAATGACCGTTGCTAGTAGGATATCGGGGTGGCCTACTAATACCGCTTCTTTCTACGGGTAGATGGTCATCGTATGTCTTCTGAGCGTGATGCAGGAAAAGGCGCTCTTCTCGCCCTCTTTCTCGTCACCATGATTGACATGATTGGTTTTGGGATTATCATTCCGTTCCTCACCTATCTGGTTCAAGACTTGGCAGAGGCTGATGGCGTTGTTCGAATCGGCCTCTGGGTTGGCCTCCTCATGACGGCTTACTCCGCTGCCCAATTTCTCTTTTCTCCATTTTGGGGTTCGTTATCTGACCGCATTGGACGTCGTCCTGTGCTGATGATTGGTTTGGTTGGCAACACGGTCTTCTTCACCGCTTTTGGCTTTTCAACAACGCTCTTGTTTGCTTTGTCCATGCGCTTCCTAGCGGGTGTTTTTAACGGAAACATTGCAGTAGCCCGGGCCTACATTGGAGATGTTAGTAGCCCCAAACAGCTGGCGACACGGATGGGGCTCATTGGTGCTGCTTTTGGTCTTGGATTCACCATTGGCCCCTTCATCGGCGGCGAATTTTCGAATCCTGCTGAACGTTGGAATCTCTTTGTTGGTACGGTGTTTGACACCTATCCGTACCTCTTACCCTGTGCCATTGCCAGTGCCCTCTCGGCCGGTTCGCTCGTTTTGGCCTACTATAAGTTGCCAGAATCCATTGATGTTGAGGCACTGAAAAACAACGAAGACGAGCGTCCTTGGGGACAGCGTATGTTCTCCATGGCCGCCAATTCCGCTTCCATGTTACGCACGCCAAGCATTGGTGCGATGATTTGGGTCTCGATGCTCTTCATTTTCGGATTCACCGTCATGCACTCAGTCTTCATTCTCTACACTGAGATGGCGGTTGGCCTTGGCGGACTCGGATTTTCAGAGCAAGACAACGGCAGAATTTTCGCCATGATCGGTCTCTTTGGAATACTCACTCAGGCCGTGCTCATCGGTCCGCTTACTCGACGTTATGGAACTCGACGTTTGATTCCAATTTCCGTTTTGCTAACCGGTATTGGTCTGACCCTCATCCCTTACACCCAATCATCCATGGCTTGGATTCAGATGTTGCTGGTGGTGTCATGCATCGCCATTGGAAACGGTGTGTTCCAACCCTCTTCAAGCACGTACTTGACTCGAATCGCCCGAGATGAGGGCTACGACCTTGGTGTGGTTATGGGGGCTCAAGAATCACTCAGCGCCTTTGCTCGTATCTTTGGTCCACTTAGTGGGGGATTGGTGTGGGAATTGACGGTTAACGGCTCTTATCCTTGGGATTACCACACGGCCTTCCATCTGTGTGGTGTGCTGATGGTCATTTCTGCAATTCTGACGTTGCGCCTCCCTCCACTCAAGCAGTTTGATGAAGCAGAATGAGCAGTTTTGGCTCGGAATGCTTTCAAGACCTCATGAATACTGGCTCCTCTATGGAAGCCGCTACACCAAAATGGACGAGTGAAAACTTTCGCCAGCGGTTGACGGTTCTTTCCCACGCAGCCATCATCATGACGTTGGTCACTATCTGGTTGATTCAACTGGTCGATGTGCTCCAACCCTTGTTCATCGCCTTGGGCATTTATTTCGTGTTGAAACCGGGTGCGGATTCTCTTTCGGCCAAAGGATTCCCTATCATGCTCTCGTACATCACGATGCTTATGTTGGCGATTCTGATCGTTTTGGCGGCAGGATTCTTCGCCTACCAGCAAGCAGATGCCTTGCTTGCCGACGAGGAACGCATGGATGAATACACTGAATTGCTCGATGAGCGTTGGTCCGATCTCAAAGGCATGCCCCTCATCGGAGAATCACTCCTTGATGCTGGTGCATCGGAGAACAGCACGATGGACAATGACCTTGCCACCATGGGGCTGCTTGAGGAAGGTTCGGGTGTTTCAGATGCCATTAATGGTATACTTTCAAGCGTGGGCATGTTCTTCATAACCGGTATCACCGTGCTGTTCTTTTTGTTGTTCATCATCTTTGAAGCGAGTTTGCTTCCCGGACGAATTGAGCGAGCCTATCCAGGCGGTGCAAGCGAGCGCGTGGCCATGATACGCGACCAAATTGAAGCGAGTGTGAACACCTATGTGGTGGTCAAAACAGGTGTCGGCTTTGGTACGGGTGTTTGTGCAGGTCTCGTCATGCTGCTGTTTGGAATTGACCTTTGGTTCACCTGGGCTCTCCTGACCTTTTTGTTGAACTATGTGCCCTACATTGGCTCTCTTTTGGCAACCATCCCTCCACTTCTGCTGGGTTTCATCCTTCTCGAACCATCGATGTTGCTCATTTTGACGGTGTTATTGCTCACGAATCAGCAACTTTGGGGCAATGTTATCGAAACCCGCTGGGCAGGCCGTGCTCTCGATATCTCGCCTGTTCTCTTGCTGGTCGTAACGGCCTTCTCCTTTTGGGTCTGGGGCATCATCGGCATGATTCTCTCCATCCCGTTGGTTGTTATTCTGAAGATCGTCCTCGAGAACATCGACGCAACTCGGCCGCTCGCTATCCTTCTTTCAGAACGGGCCCCGACGTTGGAAGAGGCGTGGCGAGAGGCCATCAAAGACGGACGCATCACGGCTTACGAACAACGCATGCTGGGTGAACTTCAAACCGTTTTGGGCTACACAGACGGCCAGGTCAAACTCATCTCTGCCCGTATTGCTGCAGAATACGCCCTTCGTCGCGGACGATTGAGCATTGACCAAATTGGGCTCATACGCGTTGGAATTGACCACATGCCGCTGCCACAGAAGTGGAGCGACCAACTGGAAGAAATTGTCACTGAAGGGAAATTGTCCGTGAAGGAACGTCTTTTCCTCGGTCGACTCGTCTTTGCTTTGTCCGATGACGAAGAAGAATGAATCAAAGAATTGCCGTCAAAATGCGCTCGAGTTCCGTGTTGATCGTCAAAATCAGCGTTCCAAATTCGGGTGGGATGTTGGGGTCTTCGTAGAGTTCTTCCAATTTGGATTGGGCCATGGCAATGCGAACGTCAAGTTTCTTGCCTTTGTTGAGCAACCAGTTTTCACAGGCTTCTTTGGCCTGACGACGGATGTTTCGTGGAACTTTGGGATCATCGATTTGATTGATGACCGTGGCAACTTGTTCTAATCGTTCTTCGATGTCCATGGTCGTCACCTTGTTGCACGCATGGTTTGCTGAACGGCGGCCGTCTTTAAGTTGATGGCCGGCTTGGTTCTTCCATGGAGGCGACCAACGAGGCCATTTTGGGATGGACACGAGTGGGTGTACTTCTGCTCGGTCTTGGCTGGGCGGCGTGGATGGACCACAAGGATCGGCGTGTGGCCAATGAACATTGGATTGTATGGGCAAAACCAGCCATCTTCATTTGGGCGCTTGACCTCATGGTTCAAGGTGCAGATTGGACCATTTACTTGACCGCAGCTGCCGTTGTGGCCTATGCCAGTGTCTCCGTTTTCGGCAGGCCAACGCTGGGCGAGGCCCTCAAGGGGTCGTGGATGGACCGTTCGTTTTTGTTGTGGTACCTTGCTGGAGCCATCGGTGTGGTGGCCGGTGCTTTGCAATATCAATCCACGACACCGGTGGACGTGCTTCTCAATGAGGGTGACCCGATGGGCATGCTTTGGTGGAAGACCGCTTCCCTCTTTGCGGTCATCCTTCTCATCGACTTGGCTTGGCGGTTGCGTTTGCTTCACGGCGGGGCTGACGCCAAAGCGCTGATGTGGGTCAGCCTGCTTTTCCCAAGCTGGGCTACAGTGCCACTTCCCATGAGCAGCATGGGCGACGGTGCTGTGGTCGCTCTTCCAGTGAGCATCGCTCTCCTGATTTGGGGAGGTCTTGCCTTCCTGTTCATACCGTTCGTCATGCTCGGTTTGAACATCAAACGAGGGAGCATCAAACGGTTCGGAGATTTACGCCTCGCTTGGCATGCTTCCACGATGTCCATTGAGGATGTCCCTCAGCGCCATGTTTGGTTACTCACGACGACGATGGCCCTCCCCAGTGGTGAGACTCGCGTTGTTCATTCAACAAGGGCTCCTCGAACCACGCCCAGCGATAAGGAATTGGACGCAGACTTGGAAGAACTTCGTTCGCTTGGAGTCGAAAAGGTGTGGGTGAGCCACAAAATGCCGCTTCTCGTCTTCTTGTTCCCAGCCGTGCTTCCGCTCGTGTTGTTTGGAGACCCAACCACGTTGCTGATGCACTTTATCGGGTGAACGATCAGTTGCCCTTACGCTCAGCATTCTTAGGGCGTAGGCCCTTGTACCCGCACTTCCTACAGCGGGTTGCTTTCCAAGCATTGCGCGCATTGCACTTCATGCAAATTTTGACGCGAAGCATACGGGCTTCTGCTTCAGGGAATCGTGCCATGATGATGCGACCAATTTCCCCTATTTAACCGCAACCACACGCCTTGGGTATGTTGAAGTTGGGCGAGTGTGTGGCAAGCCCATGAAGGTCGTGAGGCTACCGGGCATTCATCACGATGGAAACGTCGTGCTTGTTTCGGGTTCCTTGGGCCATCTTCTCATCAACGCCGGGACCTCATGGTACCAGGCTCTCCAAGTTGAACGTATAACGGGACAGTTGGGTGAGGAGAAGTTGGACCGAATCCTACTCACCTCCCGTAGATTTCCCGTTTCTGGTGGTGCCGCACATGTTTCGGAAGCGTTTGATGACGTCCCAGTTCACATTCACTCCGACGGGCAAGCCGCCCTCGAAACAGGGGATTTCTTCACCACTTGGGCCAATCGATACGATTCAGACATGCCCCGTACAAGGACTGAATCTTTGACGGAGGAAGATGTCTTTCCGATGGGAGTAGGAGAGGTGATGCCCGTTCATTTACCCGGCCATACCAGTGACGGTATGGGATTTCACCTGCCTCACCTCTCAACGCTGGTGGTGGGTGCCCTCTTGCCTCGAGCCGATCGACCCACACGGTGGGACCTGCCTGGTGGTTCACTGATGGACATCATTTCGAGTTTCAAACGCATGAAGCGTTTGGAAGTCACCTCCATCGTGCCCCTCCAAGGTCCTGCCATTCGAGGTGCAGACCATGTCAACGATGTCCTGAATCGCCATCTCCAATTTTTCGAGGAAGCAGCGGCCAACGATGGTCGTCCTCCCGTCTCCTGGGACCGTCCAGCCTCAACAGCAGTCTGGTTCACGCCTCGCACGCCGTGGCCACTTGATGAACAAGAGTCGGTTTAAGCAGGATATGGAAGAAAGTAGGTGTCGCGGAGACGGCGCTGTTTACGGGTTGTATAGGATTCAGCCGTGTTGCGGATGTCGTGCGACGAGCCATCCCACGCACGAACGTGATGAATCCATCCACTTCTGACATGCACCAACTCACCTTCAATGCGGAGGCTCGAAACTGGGCCGTCAATGGAAAAGATCAGTTCAGCACGTTCAGCTCGATGGTCACAAACAGACCACACCGCACCATGCTGTGTTCCGACAAGAAAGTGAAATGCCCCCTCTTCCACCAGTGTAATCGCTCGTATGCTTCCTGATTTCAGCGTAAATTTGGCAACCACTTCCAAGCGAGGCAAGGTCAACACCACGACTTCTCCATCGGCAGTACCGATCACGGCTGAGTCGATGGGGCCCATCGGTCCCCGTAACGCCAGCAGAACCGTCGGTAAGCCTTCCAAAAGAGTACGTGTTGGACGCCCCTCCAGTGGCCTCCAAGCCACCGTTCCGTCATTCATGGCCACGAGGGTGCCATCGTTGGTGGTCAAGCTTCGCACGATTGTTCGCTGTTGCATGTTGTCAATGAGACAGTGGGGGTACAGGTTTCTTTCTGAGACCCTTCGTGAAAAAGTGAAAGTGAACGTCAATACATGTCGTCGTTCTTGTTCTCTTTTTTCCACTTGCGATAGCAGGATTTGCAGATGCGAACGCGACCCTTGCGCATGACGTAGCCTCCAGAGCCCCACATCTCAATGGCATCGTCCACTGAAAGAGAACGTCCGCCGTGGGACTTGTCGGCAAAGTTGTCGCAGCCTTTGACACCGCAGGAGAGTTCCCCCTCCTTTTCCGATGACTTGGTTTTGCTCTGCTCTTCTCCGGTATCCTTGCGGTGCTTGCGCGCCTTAGCTTTGAATCCCATGAGAGGGGGTTGGTTGCCCCGTTCAATAAGGTTCGCTCGGTTATTGCAGGTTCTGGTACTGGCGAATCTTGTCGAGAAGACCGTCGATCAACCGGAGAAGTCCTCGCAGGGTCACCTCCGATACATTCGCCACGGAGCAGACCTCGGATTGGGTTCGAGGGCTTCCTGCTGTGCTGGCTGCTTTGTAAATGAGGGCAGCTGCAACGCCCATCGGCTTCTTGCCTTGCCACACATCATCGTGGGGCTTGATGGTGTTCCAGAGTTCATCCAGCGGTGTTCGGATGGATGGCTCCAATCCCAAATCGGACATGAACTTGTCAAAGTACTCGTCGGGTGCGGTGATTTTGTGCATGTTCAGCCGGCGTGAGACCTGTCGAATCAATCGGGACAAATCCTTCTCTGTAATGTCAAAGGCACCAGCCACATCAGGAATTTGGCGAGGAAGGCCTTCTTGACGAGCCACCAAGTAGGTGCAGGCGGCCGTCACACCGGCGATGGATCGGCCGGTGACGAACCCTTCACCCGATAGGCGACGATACAGCCGTGCTGCCTCTTCCTGAAGGGGTGATGGTAGGCCTGAGCGGTCTCGGATGAATTGATTGGCTTTCACCAGATTGCGTTCTCGACTCTTACGGGTCTTGGAGCGTTCGTCAATGACTCGGCGGCGACGCCAGTCTCGACGGGCCTGAGAACTCATGCCGTGTCGTGAAGCGATGCCAGTGTTGAGGTCTCGAACGTCGATGGTGGTGTTCAATCCCTTGTCGGCAAGGGTGTAGGTCATGGGACGGCCAACGCGAGAGCGGTCCTCGCCAGTGTCTCGGTTGGTCCACTCTGCGCCTGGGTCTGGGATGT
>DUIU01000116.1:0-661 GCA_013330155.1 Candidatus Poseidonia sp.
GGTCAAGATGATCACCGGTAATCAAGGTCAAGATGATCACCGGTGATCAACAAATGACGGCCGCTGCCATTGGGGAAGAACTCAACATCAAATCCGCTTCGGGCGCTTCGATTGACGGGAAGGAATTGGCCACGCTCACTGATAAAGAGCTCTTGGAAACGACCAGTGATGTGGCGATATACTCGCGTGTCACACCCGACCAAAAGATGCGGATTGTCTCTTCTTTGCAAGAACAAGGGGAAATCGTCGCCATGACCGGTGATGGCGTAAACGATGCACCCGCCCTATCAGGCGCCAACATTGGTATCGCCATGGGCATCGCTGGAACCGACGTGGCGAAGGACGCAGCCGACATGGTTCTTCAAGATGACAACTTTGCGAACATCGTCCATGCCGTCGAGGAAGGACGGAAAATTTACCAAAACATCCGTAACTTCGTCCGGTACCAGGTCTCAACGAATGTAGCAGCTGTGTCGTTGTTGGTATTGGCCACCCTCTTCTTTGGCCCAGAGGCACTTCCGTTGACTGCCACGCAGATTTTGGTCATCAACATCCTCATGGACGGCCCTCCCGCGGTTGCGCTTGGTGTGGAAAAGAAACACGGGAACGTCATGGACCGGCCGCCGCGCCCCGTGGACGAAGGTCTACCCAACGGAAGAGA
>DUIU01000116.1:1041-2654 GCA_013330155.1 Candidatus Poseidonia sp.
GGAGGGGCCTTAGCCGACCCGAGCAATCAATGCGGCTTGCTCCCGAGCGAAACGACCACGACAGCATTTGACATGGACGCTTGTTTAGCCGGTGAACAAGAAGCGATTGACGATTGGCAAGCATATGCAGATGGCCATTACCACCACGCTCAAACCATGACGTTCTCTGTGTTTATTGTGTATCAGTTGTTCAATGTCATGAATTGCCGTTCAAACGAAGAAAGCGTGTTTGAGCTTGGTTTGTTTTCTAACCGTGCCATCAACTACGCCTTGCTCATCTCAACAGGGTTGCTTTTGTTCTTCGTTCAACTTTCACAAGTCAGCATCCCAGTCATCGGCATAGAAATTGGTTCACTTCTCTCCACCAACACGCTGACTCAAAATGACTGGGCGGTTGTGGTCCTCATCGCTTCCAGCGTGTTCATCATCGAAGAATTCCGCAAATTTATCGTGAAATCAGGGTTCTTCGCCATTCGTCAACCTTGATGGGATGAAGCACATCTTCTTGAAGAAGAAACGTGAGGAAGGCCCATGCTGGCCCCTGTTCGCCCCGCTCCTCTAGCGGGTGAAAACGATCGTTGGCTTGACCTCCTTGATGCGAATTTGGGTTCAGTTAACTGGTCTCCTGCACTCGCACCGTTGGCCAAAAAGTTGGCCAACAATGTCCCCCTCAGCCTTGATGATGGTATGACCCTCTACCGACACCCCGACCTTCATGAGGTGGGGGCGCTGGCTCATCAAGTCCGGAAGGCGCGTTTTGGAAATCAAGCCTTTTTCAACTCAAACGTCCACATCAACCAAACAAACATCTGTGTCCTTGCTTGCCGATTTTGTGCTTTCAGGCGCGGACCAAAGGCCAAAGATGCCTACGCGATGTCAATTGATGAATACATGGACGACCTTGCGAACTACGCCCACGCGATTGATGAAGTACACTCCGTCGGTGGTCTGCATCCAGATTGGGGAGTCGAACATTACGAGGAACTTTTTGCCCGAGTGGCCCAAACCTATCCCTCAATTTCCATCAAAGCCCTGACGGCAGTAGAAATCAAGCACTTAGGCCAGCGTTCATCGATGACCACCCGGGAAGTGCTGACACGGCTCAAAGCCGCAGGCCTCACCTCTCTACCAGGGGGTGGAGCAGAGATTCTGGATGATGATGTCCGGGCCATTATCTGCAACGGCAAAGAGAGTTCGGCTGAATACCTACAAATTCATCGAGAAGCACATGAAGTGGGCCTCCCATCAAATTGTACGATGTTGTTCGGTACCATTGAGGCCTTGGAGCAGCGGCTGCAACACATGATCTCTCTCAGGGACCTCAACGCTTCCACCAAAGGCTTTCAGTGCTTTGTCCCATACCCGTTCTTGCCCGATGACACAAGGCTTCCACAAGCACAATTGGCCACAGGAACAGAAATTTTGCGAACGATTGCGGTTTCTCGCCTCATGCTCAACAATATTCCACACATCAAAGCCTACCGAATGAACATCGGCGACCATCTAGCAGAGCTCGCTCTCCAGTTCGGTGCCGATGATATCGACGGAACCGTTCAGAAGGAATCCATCATGCATTTGGCTGGCTCTTCTGCCCCCCTTGACCACGACCGTGC
>DUIU01000116.1:3006-6152 GCA_013330155.1 Candidatus Poseidonia sp.
ACCATCTATTCTCACTTTGAGCCGTACATTCCGCCCAAGATTAAGCCACGTCGTGTACTGCCAATGGCTACTCAATGATGTGATGACATGGTTGAGACTTGGACATCGACCATGGGCCGTGTTGCTTTCATCAATTGTGACCCCCTCTACCACTCCCTTTCAAACGAGTGGAGTGTCCTGGCCGCACCTCCCTCCTGGCTTACGGGCCATGTACTACGACGGGATTGTATTCTCGCCCCAATACCTGCCGCGGACTATGCCAAACATGCCGACCAATTGGTGTTGCTGCCAGACATTGGGATTGGCAGTCAAGGGGAAGTAGGAAGCGTTTTGCTGTTTGGTGCCGTTCCACTTGAGTCCATGAAAACAATCGCCCTCCCAAGTGATTCTGCCACCTCCGTGGCCCTTCTCAAGCACCTGATTTCTAAACAGGGTCGTGCCATGAATTACCTTTCAACGGGTCCTGATTACGATTCCATGATGGCCATGGCCGACGGAGCCTTACTCATTGGTGATCGGGCACTTGAAGCCGCCAGAGAATTCCCTGAGATGGTCCAGATGGACCTTGGCACCGCATGGATGGAGGAGGAGGGTTTGCCCATGATATTCGGGGTATTCGTTGCTCGTAAGGACACACCAACGGCCTTGTTGAAGCAGGCTCACGCCTCACTTCTTGACAACCTTGTCCAATTTGAAAATGAACCCCAAAAACGAGAAGATGTCATACGCTGGTCCATGGAAAAATCAGGGCTCTCATTTGACCGACTAGACCAATATTATGGCGAGGTGTTCAACCGCTTAAATCAACATCACCTCGATGGTTTGTTTTGTTTCCTGAAAGAAGCCTGCAACATGCGTACTGAACCCGAATTTGCATGGTCTTGATTTGAGTTTGTATGGAAAAACAAACGGATGGTTCTTGAAGGACATACAGGTGGACTAGGCATGGTAGTTGAACTTCCTCTCGATGAATCAGGAAATAAAATCGTCAGAATCGGTCATAGCCCCGATCCTGATGACGCGTTCATGTTCCATGCGATGACCACCAATGCCTTCCCCACACCAGGATACAATTTCATTCACGAATTGCAGGACATCGAGACCCTCAATCACCGGGCAATGAACCAAGATTTGGAGGTCTCCGCTGTATCGATTCATGCTTATCCCGACATTTCGGAACACTATGCGTTGATGAATTGTGGTGCATCCATGGGAGAGGGATACGGGCCGATGGTGGTCTGCAAGGCTGGAGTGACGGAAGAAGAGGTGAGGGCCTCTGTTATCGCAGTACCCGGGCTGAAAACCAGCGCTTACCTAGGCCTACGTCTAGCTTGGGGTGATTGTGAAATTGCCGTGGTGCCCTTTGATGAAATCATACCGCGAATCCTTGATGGGACCTATTTGAGTGGACTCATTATTCATGAAGGACAATTGACCTATGTTGACCACGACCTCGATGTTCTCATCGACCTTGGAAAGTGGTGGAATGCCCGTACTCCAAACTGGCCCATGCCGCTTGGTGGAAACGTCGTTCGGCGAGACCTTGGTGAATCAGTTATGCAAGACATCACCATGTACACCAAAATGAGCATTGAATACGCTCTCAAATCTCCAGATGAAGCACTTGAATTTGCAAAAGCCTGGGGCCGAGGAATTGACGATGATACCAACAAAGAATTTGTTGGGATGTACGTGAATGAGCGAACAATCGACTACCAACAGGAAGGAAGGGATTCCATTCGATTGTTCATCAAAGAAGGACAAGAACTCGGCATGATACGGGCTGATTTCGATGCTGCGAGCCTGCGCTTCATCGGAGAACCTTGAGGTAAGCCCATGTCGAACGATGCTCGCATCCCTCAAGTGAGCCAATACGGATCTGTTGATCCCGCACCTCCATCCCCCATCACTCGCGTGTCGGAATTGACGGAGCGGCTTTGTGATGAAGGCCTACCGATGTTTCAGCGAATGAGAGCTGTTTTTTCTCTTCGCAATGAACGCTCAGATGAGGCCTGTCTCGCTCTTTGTAAGGGATTTGCAAGCACGAGTGCACTGTTGCGTCATGAAATAGCCTATGTCCTCGGACAAATGCAGAATTCAGCGGCCCTACCTACTCTGATTGAACGACTCGGAGATGACCAAGAACACGTCATGGTTCGCCATGAAGCGGCTGAAGCCATGGGAGCCATCGGAGACCGGTCGGTCTTACCAATTCTCAAAGAGTTTAGCAACGACCCATTGCCCGAAGTGTCTGAATCATGCATTGTTGCTCTCGACCTGCTGGCATGGGTTGAGGCAGCAGAGTTTGAAGAAACACAATGGTAAGTTCCCTCAAGTTCAAAGACTAGACCGATTACCCCCCAACAGGAAGGATGCCGATGCCTCACGACCACATTCAACTCGCCCAAGCACCCAACGGGGAACTAGGCCCACGCTGCCATGATTGTGGTACTCGCCTCACCTTTGGAAATGCCATGGTCATCGACAAGTACTACATGTGCTGGGAATGCTATGTCAAAGCCACTGGTGCCGACACGGCTACCGAAGTTTCAGACTCGGATGAACGCTTTTGGATGAAGCAGGAATAACACGGCTTTCTTCAAGAACCCTCACGCCTTGGTGATGATGGGGGAAGCAGATGTCAACGGGCTGGGCGAGATTCGCACATCGGTTTGGACAATATTACCAACATGCTTCTGTTTGGTCGCCTCCCCGTATCAAAACACGCGAATGGATGTTCATCCCGTTCGGAGGCGCACCACCGCTGCGCCACAAATCCTTCTCAAGCGTTGACCAAGTTCAGTCATTTCTTTCACAACGAGCAATGCATTCCTGTTTCTATTCAACTGCCTATTGGCGGCGCCCTTTTGAACTCAAAATGGCCGACAAACTTTGGCAAGGTGCCGATTTGATTTTTGATTTGGATGGGGACCACTTGCCGGGCGTCACAGACAGGGATTTTCCAGGTATGTTGGAAGTCATTCAAGATCAGGCTTGGGCTCTATGGAATGATTTTTTGGAACCTGAGTTTGGATTTTCCGAAGACCACCTTCAAGTGACTTTCTCTGGCCACAGGGGTTTCCATTTACACTATCGCGACCCAACGCTGTTCCACCTCGATTCAGAGGCTCCCCCCCCCCCCCCCC
>DUIU01000116.1:6375-7546 GCA_013330155.1 Candidatus Poseidonia sp.
TTCTCCGGACATAGAGGCTTCCATTTGCACTATCGAGACCCAACATTGTTCCACCTCGATTCTGAAGCCCGCCGCGAATTCCTTTCACATATTCGCGGAGAGGGTGTCGATGTCCAAGGAGGCTTAGCGAGGTACCATGACATGGAGGCGAAAGGATGGACTCAACGGATACGGCAAGGAATGGATTCAATGATTCATACCTTGCGAGGTATTCATCAGGGCACAGAGGGCAGTCGAGCGGAGCTTCGTCGTTTGGAATCTGCTCTCCAATCGCTTCAGGACAGGGAGGGCAATACGTCGCAACGTTCCGCCACCGCCATCAAGCGTCTTGCTGAAATTCTCGGGCATGATCGAAGGGTCGAACGGCTCAAAGATGGGAAGTTTGAGATTTTGGGGAACTATCAAGCCCTCTTCCTCAATTTACTCAAAGCAGACGCCTCCGTTGTTCTAGGCTCAGCTGGAGAAACCGATGAAGTCGTCACCATTGACGTGCGCCGGCAGATACGATGGCCAACCTCCCTTCATGGTAAATCGGGAATGCGAGTCAGTGAATTCCCACTTGATCGATTGGACCCGGATGGGTCAAACCCATACAATCCTCTTCATGAAGCCTATGTGCTTGGCTTGGATCAAGCGATGGACGTCGAGTGGGTCGTTGATGACGCCATTGCCCAATTTGGGGATCAGCGGTATGAAAGCAACGTTGGCGAGCGAATCCGGGTGCATGAATCCGGCGCCACGTTCCTTGTCCTCAAAGGATGGGCAAAGTTGGTTTGAAGCAAATTGACACACAAAATAACCCCTACATTTGAGGTTCAGGGTGCGGTAAGGTTCAAGGGTGGTTTCCCATCCCTTAGGACGAGGTGAGTCCGTTGGGTCTGCGCAGAGGGAAGAAATCCAAGAAATCGGAAGCCGCCCCACCTACGCCGGATTTGCCGCCACCAGCAGGTCTTCCTGCTCCACTGCCATTGCCTCCCGGCGGCCAACCACTTCCTCCTCTCCCCGGCCTGCCAATGGACCCCTCTGCAGCCATACCAGCGCCGCTTCCAATCCCAACGCCATCCCCGGCGCCTCTTCCTGAGGTGGCGAAGACGCCCCTGCCAGCGCCCACCAATGACCCCGCAACAACACTCTCGGGCATTACCGAGGAGCAGGGATACAACGAACTTTG
>DUIU01000216.1 GCA_013330155.1 Candidatus Poseidonia sp.
TCCTTGGTCAAGTCGATGTTCAGGCCGTCGTCTTTGTTGTGCTCTATGACCATGACATACACTCTCCGTGAATTCCATTCGCGCTGGAGTTTGTTTGCCCTCCTCGGACGCCTATAATATATCCCCTCCAAGAGGGATTGCACTGGGTGGTTTGCAGAGGTGTGGGCGGGGGCGCACGCATTGGCGCAGTATCCCATTTCATCAAAGCCAAGAGCCATGTTATTTTCCGTTCAAAAATTGCTTGCTTCATGTCAAAATCACCTTGTTTTCCACTGGAACCCAATGTCGGTGAAATCTTACATTATCCCAACAGTCAAAAAGGGATGTATAGTGAGTTGGCTCATGGACCGTATTTCGCTGAAAATCCCCTTCGCCCGTCTCGACCAGCGCGCCATCTTGCCCACACAGGGCTCAGCCCAAGCAGCAGGGTGGGATTTGTACGCCATTGAGGAGACTGAGGTTCCAAAAGGAGCGTCCGTGTTAATTTCAACGGGATGGGCGGCTGCGATTCCCGAAGGTTGGGAAGGACAGATACGATGCCGCTCGTCGCTTGGCAAGAAAGGAATGATCATGCCCAACGGACTTGGAACCATTGATTCGGATTACCGTGGAGAACTCAAAGTCCTTGCCACCTGGATTGGAGAGGGTGATTCATTTACGGTCAACGCCGGCGAGCGTGTCGCTCAATTGCTGTTCGCACCCGTGCCGCTTGTAACCCTCGTTGAGACGACGATGGAAGGCCTTGACACGACCGAACGGGGCCGAGGTGGATTCGGTTCATCTGGAAAATTCTGAAGGCGTGATGCCCATGATGAAGGTCAGAGAACTTGGCGTCGTCCCCTACGAAGACGCTCAAGCGCTGATGAAAGAGCTCCAGCAGCAGCGCATCGACGGTCAAATCCCAGACACCTTGCTCATCTTGAGTCACCCGGAGGTGGTCACGGTTGGCCCTCGCGCCCGGAACGACGGAATTCAGCCACCATCCGACTACCAGACCATTGGAGTTGACCGGGGAGGAGGCTTGACCTGGCACGGCCCCGGCCAAGTGGTGGGCTACCCAATTTTCAAGTGGGGCGACCGCGAAGGCGAGGCCTCGGTTGCTGACATCATCCACATCATCGAGGGTTGGCTGATTGACGCTTTGGCCACCTTCGGCGTCAATGGCGAGCGGGACGAACGCATGCAAGGCGTATGGGTGAATGGTCGAAAGGTGTGCAGCATTGGACTCTCGTTCCTGCGATGGGTCAGCCGCCACGGGTTCTCAGTCAACCTCAACACACCCCCGGGCCGCGTCGAGGGGGTCGCAGGGTGTGGATTGGTTGCCGATACGACGACTTCACTCGCACAACTTGGCTACACCATCTCACCCGAAGCCTTCGTACAGGCGCTTCTTCCAGTAGTTCAAACCACGCTCAGAAAATAAGCATGTTTTCTTTGTGTCGCTTGGCATCTTCCGGAGAAAGCCATAACAAGAATGCTGTTGGTTAGGCGGAATGGCGACATCAAGAGTGAATATGCTCCAAAAGCGGATAAAGAGCACATTAGGTAGGAGGTGACATGGCCCGCACCATCATTGAGTGCTCTGAATGCGGCCAACAACTGAGCGTGCCGCCAAAAAAGGGAATCGTCGAATGCCCAAAGTGCTCAAACGAGATTAGGCTGAGTTTCGCACCCAAGGTGGTCAACACGCCAACTTTGCTGAAAAAGGAACTCGGTTTTTTGTTGATCTTTTTGGCCATTTGGCTCCAGACCAACATCATGTGGTTTCGAATCAACGTGTACGACGCTGCAGACATTTTCGAAGGCTTGGCTTCGATGTTGTGCTTTAGTGGTATCATGGTGGTGGCGTTCGCAGACCTTGTGCGAAACCGTGGCCGCCTCATTGGGGAGCAAGCCTATCCTTCCGTAAGCATCAATTCACCCGAACACACCAATGAAATCAGCGGCAGGCAAATTATTCCAACTGTAGCACCCCAATTTGGCCATAAATTCTACATCGCTTTTGTGGTCCCTTTGCTCATGATTCCAGTCTCCTTCATGATACCAGAGATGCTTGACTGGTGTATACATCCCGCGTTTAGGACCTGCGTTGAAGTCGGTAGAGGGACGTATATTGTCATGTTATTTCTTCCGTGTGCGACCGCTTTGCTATTGATGGCTATGGGTTACAATCAATCGGGCACAGAGCACAATGACGTGTATGCCGGTGCTCGAATTTCGGCCATTCTCACCTTTGCTTTCTTTGTCCTGATGTCCTTCGCGCTGATGACTGTATCACCGTATTGACCGCACAACACGTCAATCCTTCGACAGTGAAGGCGGTCGACTCGACCAAATGGCCCAGGTCCCCGTCGCACTGGCCACCAGTCGCTCGCCCACCTTGACCTCGCCCGCCAGATGAGCTACATGCTTGCCTCGCCGTACCACACGCCCTTCAGCTACCAAGCGCTCCCCGGGACGAGCAGCTGCGAGAAAACTGGTTGAGAGTTGAGCCGTCGCACACCATTCCTCGACCTTAAGGGAAGCGACGAGGGCGCTGCCAAGTGCTGAATCGAGCAGCATCATGTGAATACCGCCGTGCGCCACGCCCCCTTTGTTGAGGTGCTCCTCAGTCAGCGTGATTTCCAACCGAGAGGTG
>DUIU01000184.1:0-4481 GCA_013330155.1 Candidatus Poseidonia sp.
GGTCGCGGGTTCGAACCCCGTCGGGCCCGCCTGACTGGGCTACTGGCCGGATGTTGGCGGGCGATCCGGGGTTTCAAAATGGTCGTAAAGAGTGCAACGAAAAAGCGGTTAATGGAATTGGGCGTTTCAGAAGAATACGCACACAAACTTGCCACAGACCGAAACATGACGGACATCAAAAACATGTCTCACGACGATGTCGCCTCAACCCTCGGCATCTCGAAGGACGCTGAAGAATTCATCAGCACCATGCAAATCATCGCCGAGCAAGGGTCCCGACGCCGTGCTGCGAAGAAGAGCACAAAAATCACCATCCGTGCCAAAGCCATTGACGACTTCGACCGACCGGAGATCACTTCACGCTTCAACGCCCTCAACCATGTACTCGTCCCTCACCAAGAATTGGTCGGCGAGGCGAACATCTCGCCCAGCGACCAACTCGCCATTGAAATGGAAGCGCTAGCTCCCTGGAGGATGGTTCAACCGGACCCGGAAACAGGCGAAGACCGCTTGGCCAAGGAACTCCTCCCCAAAGTCCTCATCACAGACCCCGTTGTTCAAGTCATCAAAGAACTCGCTGAAGCCGCTGACTCCGCAGCCCACATGGCCGACCCAGACCACACCCCTCTGGCGGCCGGATGGATTGCAGACCGTGTGCTCAAGGTCGTCCGCCAATCCCCGTCGGCAGGACAGACCATCGCTTACCGACTAATCGTTGAGGGGAACTAAGGAGGAGAACATCATGCAGGAAATCATTCAAGCTTTTTTCAAAGAACGCAGCCTTGTCAACCACCAACTCGCGTCGTACAACGACTGCATCCCCGCATCAGAGAGCGCCCTTTCTCGAATGGAGCGAATCATCCGCAACATCCGCGTTGGCACCGACGAAGACTTCAACGACGACGAAGGCGGCTACATCAAACTGGACGTTCACGACCAAGACATCGTCATCCGACTCAAGAACGTCAAACTCGGCCAGCCGACCGTTAAGGAAGCCAACGGAGCGCTCAACCCATCAACGCCGATGGAGTGCCGTCTCCGCAAGTTGACCTACATGTCCCCTGTGACCATCGACTTCACCATCAAGCGCAACGGTGTACCCTCCCCGACCGAATCGGGCGTTGCTGTGGGCAACATGCCAATCATGGTTCGTTCGGAACGCTGCAACCTTCACCCAAAACACATCGCTGGCGACCGCGTCCTCACCCCCACTACCTCGGATGAGGACAAAACCACCTGGCATGAGCTCCTCCAAAAGAAAGGAGAAGACCCACTTGACCCCGGTGGCTACTTCATCATCAACGGAACCGAACGCGTCCTCATCTCGATGGAAGACCTGGCTCCAAACCGAGTCACTGTTGAGATCAACAAGCGATATGCAAAGAAGACAGAAGTGGCCAAGATTTTCTCACAAAAAGACGGTATGCGCAAGCCCTTGACCGTTGAAAAGCGTCGAGACGGTATGCTCATGGTCAAAATCTCAACCGCAGGAACCACCGCCATCCCCGTTGTAATGCTGATGCGCGCCCTTGGCGTTGAGAACGATCAACACATCTTCCAAGCCATCGCCGGAAACACCGACTCGTTCAAGTTCATCGTCGCCAACATCAACGAAGTGAACGACAACGAAGAATACAAAGTCGTCACGACCGAAGAAAGTCACCAATGGCTCGAAAAGAAATTCGCTGCAGGCCAGCAAAAGGAATACAGAGAAGCACGTGTGAGTCAACTCCTCGACCGTGAACTCCTCCCTCACCTTGGCGACCAGTTCGAGGACCGAGAAAAGAAAGCCATCTACCTTGGTCGAATTGTCCGCCAAGTCCTTGAGATGGCTATTGAAGGCCGAGACCCCAACGACAAGGACCATTACGCCAACAAGCGCGTTCGCCTCGCAGGCGACCTCATCGAGGACCTTTTCCGCGTCTCCGCCGGCCAACTCGCTCGAGACCTCAAGTATCAACTTGAGCGCCACCACAACCGAAAGCGTGAGCTGAAGATCACCTCATGCCTCCGCCCCGACGTTCTCACCAGCAAAATCATGCACGCCCTCGCCACAGGAAACTGGGTCGGAGGTCGCTCTGGCGTGAGCCAGTTGTTGGACCGAACCACCTACTTGGCCGCCCTCTCCCACATGCGCCGTGTCACCTCTCCATTGGTCCGTAGCCAACCTCACTTCGAAGCCCGAGACCTTCACCCGACGCAGTGGGGCCGCCTTTGCCCCAACGAAACCCCTGAGGGACAGAATTGTGGTTTGGTGAAGAACGCTGCCCAGATGATTGACATTTCCGAAGACATCAATGAGATTGAGATCAGGGAACGACTCGACGAACTCGACGTCTATCAGCCTGATGATTGGACCGACGGTGATCGTGTCCACGTCAACGGAGACATCTACGGCATTCACAAGCGAGGTAAGAAACTCGTGGACCACTTCAAGTCGTCCCGCCGACGAGGAGTAATTCCCTCTGAAGTTTCCATCCGCCACGATGTTGCCAACAAGGACATCTTCATCAACACGGACAAGGGACGAATTCTTCGCCCGCTCCTCATCCTTTACGACGGTGCTCCACGCTTGACGCAAGACCACTTGGTCAAACTCGCCAGTGGAGAAATCAATTTCCGCTCCCTCATCATTGAGGGTGTAGTGGAATGGGTCGATGCTGAAGAGGAAGAAGATCTCTACATCGCACCCCGTCCGTTTGTTCTCCCTGAAACCGTCCCCGAAGGCGACAGTGCTGGCTTGGCCGGTCGAGTCGTGAAACACGAGGATGTGGAATGGATGAACCTCGGGGAACCACGCACGGATGTGGCCCACCTCAAAGCCAATGTTTCAATGCCGAACGGCGAGATTTCCACCACGGAATTCGACGTCCCGTTGTTGTACACGGCAGAACACACCCACTGCGAAATTGACCCACAACTCGTTCTCGGCGTTTGCGCTTCGCTCATCCCATACCCCGAACACAACTCAACACCCCGTGTTACCGGAGGAACGGCCATGGTCAAGCAATCCCTTGGTCTGCCAAGTGCCAACTACCGAATGCGACCCGATACGCGAGCTCACATCCTGCACTACCCTCAACGCTCCATCACCCGAACGCAGGCTATGGAGACCACAAACTTCGACGACCGACCTGGTGGACAAAACTTCATTGTCGCCATCATGTCACTTCACGGATACAACATGCAAGACGCTGTTATCATGAACAAGGGTTCCATTGACCGAGCACTCGGCCGCTCCACGTTCAACCGAACGTACAACGCTGAACGTCGCCGATTCCCTGGCGGTCAAGTTGAGGAAATCGAAAAGCCGGATTACAACAAGAAAATCGAAATCAAGGGCGTTAAGGCACCTGAAGCCTACATCCACCTCGAAGCCGATGGTTTGCCTGTGCCGGAAACTGCTCTGGAAGGCGGAAACGTACTTGTCGGAAAGACGAGCCCTCCCCGGTTCCTTGAGGAATCATCTGGTGGCTCATTCTTGATGGCTCAAGAGCGACGTGAATCCTCTATGCTCGTCCGCCACGGCGAAAAGGGCTGGGTTGACAACGTGTATGTGACCGAATCTCTTGACTCTGGCCGTCTCGTTCGTGTGATGGTTCGCAGCCACAAGGTCCCCGAAGTTGGCGACAAGTTCGCCTCTCGACACGGACAAAAAGGTGTCATTGGACGCTTGGTTGAACCAGAAGACATGCCCTTTACCGAAGATGGTGTCGTCCCAGACCTCATCATCAACCCTCACGCCATTCCTTCCCGAATGACGGTCGCCCACGTTCTGGAAATGATTGGTGGCAAGGTCGGTGCCATGGAGGGACGCCGCATTGACGGTACAGCCTTCCGAGGAGAAAAGGAATCCAGCCTACGTGATGGCCTTGTCCGAAATGGACTCGCTCACACCGGTCGTGAAACCATGATCAACGGTGAAACCGGAGAATGCTACCCTGCTGATATCTTCATTGGATGCATCTTCTACCAACGACTTCACCACCTGGTCAGTTCAAAGATTCACGCCCGTTCCCGTGGACGTGTTCAAATCCTTACCCGCCAACCAACCGAAGGTCGTGCCCGACAAGGTGGACTTCGATTCGGTGAAATGGAACGTGATTGTTTGATTGCTCACGGTGCTTCAATGGTCATCAAGGACCGATTGTTGGATGAATCCGACGGAATTGACATGTACGTGTGTGCTCAATCTGGGCACATCGCTTGGTATGACCCCAAGCGTGGCACCTACGTGAGCCCAATCCATGGGGATGGGGCTGAAGTCTACAAGGTACAGACTTCTTATGCATTCAAGCTGCTCCTAGACGAGATGAAGAGTTTAGGTGTGGCCATGCGTCTTGAACTGGAGGACCGAAGATGAGTCGAAAAAGCACAATGATACCCAAGCGAATCGCTCAGATTCGATTTGGTCTGATGGACCCGAACGAAATTCGAAAGATGTCAGCGGTTGAAGTCAAGACGGCAGACACCTACAAGGA
>DUIU01000184.1:4852-5805 GCA_013330155.1 Candidatus Poseidonia sp.
GGTTTGCTCTGCCCAACCGACAACTGCCAGTACCAGGAATCCCCTGGTCACTTCGGCCACATTCAGTTGGAACTTCCCGTCATTCACATTGGGTTTGTGAACCTGATCAAGACCGCCCTCAAAGCAACCTGTAATGACTGCAGCAAGATTCTGCTTCACAGTGAACCCGGCACCTCGCCTGGTTCCAACCCTGAACAAAGCGAGCAAGATTACTATCGAAACCGAATCCGAGACGTCATCACCAAGCACGGTGTTGGTTCAACGGAATTCTCGAAGATCATCAAAGAAGTCGAAAAGGTCACATCTGGCACCAAGCGAAAGGTGTGCATGCACTGTGGTTCGTCCCAAGGAAAAATCATCTTGGACAAACCAACGACCTTCAAGGAAAAGGACGATGCCAAAGGGACTGAGCGAAAACTCAACCCACGAGATGTCCGTGAATGGCTCAGCAGCATCCCACCCGAGCACTTGATTTTCATCGGAATGGACAAACAAAACCGTCCCGAATGGATTGTTCTCAAGGTGCTTCCAGTGCCTCCCATCACCGTTCGACCATCCATCACCCTGGACAGCGGAGACCGCTCTGAAGACGATTTGACCCACAAACTCGTTGACGTCCTTCGTATCAACCAGCGATTGCGAGAGAACCGTGACTCCGGTGCACCTCAGTTGATTGTTGAGGACCTTTGGGAATTGCTTCAATACCACATCACCACCTACTTTGACAACCAAACATCCGGCATCCCGCCTGCACGACACCGCTCCGGCCGCACCCTCAAGACGCTCACACAGCGACTCAAGGGGAAGGAAGGGCGCTTCCGAAGCAACCTTTCCGGTAAGCGTGTCAACTTCTGTGCTCGCTCAGTGATTTCCCCAGACCCGTACCTAAGCGTCAACGAAGTCGGTGTGCCGACCAAGATCGCCAAGGAATTGACGGTCCCAATCCGTGTCAC
>DUIU01000184.1:6192-7749 GCA_013330155.1 Candidatus Poseidonia sp.
CGTTCGTGGTGACGGTCGACGTGTAAAGATCAACCAGCGAAGTCGCCTTATCAACGCCGGATTCCGGTGTCACAACCCCGAGTGCAACGAGGAAACCACTGGCCGCCATGACCTTCACTCGGTCATGCCAGCTCCGAACTTCCTCCCCGGACTCGTGATTCAGAAGCAAATTTCGCTGACTGGAATGGGAGAAGAAGAAGTGGCTTACGCTGTCAACGACATGTCAACGCTGAACAACCTCCAAGGTCTTGATGAAAACGGCAAAAAGTTGCCAGAAGATGACCCTCGGGCTATCCTCCACTACCGCTGGATGCACGAATTGGCTCAAGCCGACAACCCGAACCCAGAACCGTTCCCTGAGCACCTTGAGGTCATCTGCCCTCACTGTGGCAGTCCATTTGACGAATGGGGCGAAGAGCGAACCGGTGTAGAAGACCGCCTCTCAACCCTTGACCGCTATGGAAACCCCAAGCCCGGTCTGCAAGTTGAGCGCCACCTTATCGACGGTGACGTTGCCATCTTCAACCGACAACCTTCGCTCCACCGCATGTCCATGATGGTGCACGAAGTTCGTGTCATGAAGGGGAAAACGTTCCGGTTTAACCTCGCCGTATGTACGCCATACAACGCTGACTTTGACGGCGACGAGATGAACCTCCACGTGATTCAATCTGAAGAAGCCCGCGCTGAGGCTAAGATTCTGATGCGTGTTCAAGAGCACATCTTGACCCCCCGCTACGGTGGTGCGGTCATTGGTGGAATTCACGACCACATCTCAGGAGCCTACCTCCTGTCTCGCCCTGGCACCTTGATTCGCAAAGCATTCGGACTCGAAATGCTGGGCAACATTGGCTACACAGGTACACTCCCTGAACTGGTCAAAGATGAGAACGGCGATGACGCATACCGTGGACAAGACATTATTTCACTGATCATCCCAGAAAACATCCACCTGCGCTTCCGAAGCCGGTCAAACGACATGGTGATGGTCAAGAACGGACAGGTTGACGGGACGCTTGACAAGCGAGCCATTGGTGCTGAGGACGGTCGTCTACTCGACGCCATTGTCCAAACCAACGGTTCCGAGCAAGGCGCTCGTTTCCTCGACGAGTTCACTCGCCTCTCAATCGCTGCTTGTACCTCGCTTGGATTTACCACTGGTATCGACGACGAGGACCTCTCTGAGGAAGCTGTGGCCAGCATCAACCAAGCAAACTCATTGGCAAGTGAAGGCGTTGAACAAGCCCTCGAAAAGTTTGGCAAGGACGGAAAGAAATACGATGCTCGCCCAGGTCGAACACCTCGCGAGACCCTCGAAGAAGACATCATGGTTATGCTGGACAAAGGAAAGCAGGAAGCCGGTGACATCGCAAAGGACGAACTCAACAAGTCGGGTTCGACCAACGCTGCGGTGAACATGGCTATTTCTGGTGCCCGTGGTTCCATGGATAACCTGACCATGATGGCTGCATCCATCGGTCAAGCCAAGGTTCGTGGTAAGCGACTTGAGCGTGGCTACGATGACCGTGTCCTTCCCCACTTCAAGCGTGGAGGACG
>DUIU01000184.1:8046-9538 GCA_013330155.1 Candidatus Poseidonia sp.
CACTTCAAGCGTGGAGGACGTGGTGCCCGAGACCGTGGTTTCATCTCTTCATCGTTCAAGCGTGGCCTCGAACCTACGGAGTTCTTTATGCTCTCCGTTTCGGGTCGTGAGTCGCTGGTTGACACCGCTGTTCGTACCGCAAAATCAGGGTACATGCAGCGCCGTTTGATCAACGCCATGGACGATTTGAAGGTCTTTGACGACGACATGCTCTCGGTCCGAAACACCGCCAACCGAATCATTCAGTTCAGCTACGGAGAGGACGGTATTGACCCGTCCCGTGGTGTGCACGGCTCTCCGTTCAACATTGACGTCATCGTTGACGCCGCTCTCGGTACCGAAGGCGGTCTTGAAGTTGACCGAGATTCCTACGAGTTCAGTGCCGAAGAAGAGGACATGGGCGCCTGGGAAGAATCCGCAGAACACGATGGAGGTGAGAACTGATGGTCGTCAAGAGTGCAACCAAGAAGAAGCTCATGGATTTGGGCATTGACGAAAACTTCGCTCATGCTTTGGCAGACGACCGGAAGTGGGACGATGTCAAAGTGATGACGCAAGCCGATATCGCCAAGATTTGCGAGACCGATTCTGAAACCGCAGGAAACATCCATGCGACCATTATCGCTGCAACCCAGAAAGGCCGCGACGGCGATGCTGAAAGCACCGGTCCGGTGACCAAAGTTCGTCTGTCCGGACGAAGCAGCAAGCGCCGTACTCGAGCCAAGACCGTTGTGGACATGGAACCCTATGACTACGACCGTAAGATGCTCGCCATGGCGAATGAACTTGCCCAAGACCCAGTCTACCAGAAGCTCGAAGAAGCCGTTGAGGCAACCGGCTCCGGCCGATTCACCGACCGCATTCTTTCGGACTTGACGGAAGCCTGCCACGCACGTGGAAAGAAGAAGTTGACCAAGCCTCAAGCAAAGAAAGTCGTTGACGAAGCCATCGTCGCCCTTGAACGTGCCAGCATTGACCCCTACGAAGCGGCTGGAATCATCACCGCTCAATCCATTGGAGAACCAGGGACACAGATGACCATGCGTACGTTCCACTATGCTGGTGTTGCTACGGTTAACGTAACCCAAGGTCTGCCCCGTATCATTGAGATCGTGGACGCACGAAAGGTACCTCAAACACCAACGATGACCATCCGCTTGACGGAAGGTCAAATGCAAGACGGAAAAGCAGCACAGAAACTCGCTGCAGCCATTGAAGTCACCACGACCGTGGACATTGCCACGTTGGAAACCGACGTTGCTCAACGACGTCTTGTCCTCAATTTGCACAAAGGAAACCTCAAGCAACGAGGCATGAGCGCTGGCGAAGTCAAGGACAAGTTGGAGCGTGCAACCCGATTGTTCGTGCAAGCAGACAAGGAAAAGAATCCTTCAACGCTGACCATGATTCCAGGCGTACACGCAGAAGAAGACCTCGCCGAACTGGCCGAGAACCCTCCTTCCTACACCATGCTTCTCCAACTTGAGGAGAA
>DUIU01000056.1 GCA_013330155.1 Candidatus Poseidonia sp.
TAATTTTCAGAAGCGATGGACAGCTCGATCAATTCATTGTGGGAGGCGTAGGAGCAATCGCCGTTAAAGTCGCCTAGAATGACATAATCATCGTCTGCTGAATAGTTGGCTTGGCCCCACGCATGGACCTCACCAAGCGCCCCCATTTCTTCCACAGCGAGGGTGGGCTTGGTGTGGATGTTGACAAAGACCACATCGGTGCCCGTGTCGCTTCCGCTTGGGTCAAGCACCATGAATCGGGCGAGGAAGGGTTCCCGTTGGAAGGAATCGTTTCCACTGTCATCGTACAAGGTGCCGTTGTCCATGGGTCGGAACGACGTTGGTTTGTAGTAGTAGGCGTACTGTTCCTGTGAATTTTTGTCGTCTTCTTGCATGCCACTTCGCTCAGACAGAACCATGCTCCACTCAAGGGTTTGATTGACGATGTTTTCCTGTCCGGTGACGTTGTTCAGTTCGTCAAGGAACAGGTAGGGGACTTCTTCATCGATGTCTTTGATCTCTTGGACGGCGACCAAATCGTAGGCATCGAAGAGGTCAACCAACTCGTCGACCACGGTGGAATTGCTCATTTTCGTGTCGCCAAACACCTTGATGTTGAACGAGGCCACGCGAACGACATCGCTTCGATTCAACGCCTCGGTTTCGTAATTCTCGTCGATGATGATGCGGTTGTCGACCAGGACGTAGATGATCTCCGGGTCTTGGTCGGGTTCGCCGAGCAGGTCGATGACCACGGCTGACAACACCACGATGGCGATGAGACTGAGGGCCTGCAGGCCTTTCTCACTGCCGTTCATGGCGTTCCCTTTTGGGAACAAGTAAAAACATTGACTCTCTGTTTTTCGTCAAAGGCTCCACTTCGTGAGCCCGGTAGGGGCAAGCGGGAGCGTCTGTATGTCACCCCTGGGGTGAAGCCGATTGTTTATTTGTTCAATCAGTGGGTAGGGGCGGATATGATGGCACTGCTCGCTTTGGGGCCTAACTAAATACAGGCCATTTCACGGATTGTATTTCCTCATGTAATCAAATTCTGTACTGTAAGTATACGGTGTTGCTGGAGGGGTGAAGGAGGCGTTGTATTCGGTCTCAAACAACTCCTTTGCGAGTTTTTTGTCGAACTTCGTATCCGTGTTTTGTTCTCGCTTCCATCGAACGATACCGTCAATTTCCAAATTGTCATCCAGTGCTTCAATCAATTTGGCTTGTGCTTGGAGGCACTCCCATTCTTTGACTTTCACTTCTCGCATGGCGTTAAGCATGGCCAGATTTTCGTCCTTCATGGCTTGTGTTGGCGGAAGTATTGCTCCCGCCATGTTGGTTGCAGATGGGCTGGTAAGGCCGGTTTCTGATGCATCAAAGGCTTGTTTAATCGTAGGATTCAGGGTTTCAAGATTCTGGCCTTTGTTGAGCATTTTCAAACTGCGGCTTAAGGATGTGGTGGTGGAATCACATTGTGCGAGTTGAGCAGGAGTGATTAGGCCTTCAAACACCGATTTGTCGAAGGTCGGATTTCTATTTCCTCGCTGTATCATGATGATGTTTTCAATGGCTTTGTTACTCCCCAACATGTTCTTCAGGTTGTTCTTGTGGGTGTCAAGGATGGCTTTCGCAACGGTCAGTTCTTCGTAAGCAGCGGTGAAGTCTTGGCCCCAACTTGTTTCTGCTGGCGTAGGAGGCCGAATCGTTCCATTGCTGGGAACATCGTTGAGTTCTTTCCACCTTCGAAAAGAGCCGGCAACGGCCGCCATTTCAACCTCAAGGGTGTCAATGACAGGACGCACATCCGAGACCAGAAACGCATCGTCGAGGTCAAACCATTCGCCCCCGATTCGTTCACCTGCGAAATAGTGGTGCAAGTAGGTCTCTCCATAATTCATGAGTTCGATATAATTTGATGGGGTCGCTTCAAATTCCCGACGTGGGTTGGCGGTTTGGTGTTCCCCAATGCGTATCGCAACAGTGCGTTCCGTCAATCCAATTTTGACATAGCGCCCAAAGGACAGGTCGAGATAATCCTGTTCTCTAAGGAAATAGATCCACCCGGGCTTCAGTGCTGAAGGCAATTTTATCGCTGGTGCTTTGAAAGCCATGCATTGAACACCTCATGTCTGTATATTGAACCTATCGCATGCTCACGCCACGACGGCTGTCGGTGGTGCGCCACATGGAATCTTGGTCTCGGAAGCTCTCACCCATGTCGTGGAAAACGAAGGGGGTCAGGTTGAGGGGCTCTCCGCTTGGGGAACCACCGCTTGAGTTGGCACAGAAGGCGGGCAAGGGGAAGTTACCGGTTTGGCCGGGTTGGATGTCGATCCACACGTCTTCCTTGACCACGAGGTTTTGCTTGCCGGTCCAAGTTTGCTGTTCGAACATGGTCCCTCGAGGCACCACGACGCGCACAGCGGACTGACCTGGGTTGTGAACCTCCATGCGAATGGCGTTGGCTCGGTTGTAGCCGTTGCCAACAATGGATTGAATCTCAACCTGCCCGGTGTTGGCAGCGTGGTAGAGGCTGTCGGTTCGGGACTCAAAGGTCATGTTGAGGGAAGCGGGTGAGTAGATGGCGGTGGTGTTGTCCCGTGCACTGCGCAAGTGAGAGAACTGAGCGAGCAGTTGTGCGCCGCCCAAACTTCGGGCATCGTCAACCAGCAGGTTGGGGTAGACCTGGCGAGCTTGGCTGAAGAACAGAGAGGGGCGGTCACCGCTGGTATCGGTGATGCGGGTGCGCTCTCGGCGGTTGGCGTGAGGGTCGAGGGGTGTGCCGTCCTCGTGCTCAAGGGTCACGCTGAGGTCTTGGATGCAACCTTCGGTCATGGGTTCGCCGTTTTCGTCAAAGAGAATTTCTCGCACGCTGAAAGGTGGAACTTCCACGGTGATGGGTCGGCTGCTGCGCAGGCGTCCACCGTCCAAGGACAGGCCTTGGGGCAGGGTAATGGTCTGAGGTACGGGGCTTGGGTTTCGGGCGATGTATTTTGCATTCATAGTGTCACTTCCTGTGGGGTGTCGACTCCTCGGTGGATGAAGAGGCGAAGGTCAGAGCGCACGCTGTTCTTGACGGCGGCGCAGGCATCGATGAAGCGCTGGAGGCAATGGCTCCAGGGCTCGTTATCACGGTTGCAGTGGGGCTCCCGCAGAGGACGTCGGTCACGGTGCATGTCCATGGGGTTGGGCTGCTGGGTGCCGTTGTCGGGGTTGTAAGGCAGGAAGACACGGATGATCCCGTGCCGTCCTCGCTGGAAGGTGCTGAGGTTGCTGGCGTCGTCAAGGTTCTCACAGACGAAATCAGCTCCTCGGGAGAGGGCATCGTCCATCCAGACCTGTCCGTCGTTGCGGGGGTTACCGTTTCGTTCTGCTTGTTCGGCAGGCACCACGCTGGGGCGGCAGGGATGACGGTTGGGAGGAAGGAAAGCGTGAACCCACAATTCGTCATGCACTTGGGTGGTACGTTGACCGGGCACGGTGTTGACGGCGCTGTCGCGCTGAAGATTGGAGTCTCGGTTCAGGAGAGCACCGCCTTCGACGGGAGCTCGCATGGGGTTGATGAGGGCGTGAAGGTTGCGAACGATTTCATCGTGTTCAAACACGGTTAGGTTGTAGCGCAGCAACCAATAGGACAGGGTCTGCACGAGCTTGGCGGCTTGGTGGGAGTCGAGGCCAGCCACGAGCATGGATTGGGTCAACTGGCGCATGTGAGCGACGAGTTCGCCGTATTCGGTGGTTTG
>DUIU01000078.1:0-243 GCA_013330155.1 Candidatus Poseidonia sp.
GCCCACCGGGGGCTAACCCGGCCATTCAACCACCTACTCCGAAGCCCAGGGGTCTTGTCCATCGCCCCAATCTTTCTGAGCGGCAGGCTCTTCTGATGATTCCTCAGGAGCGGCGTCTTCAACAGCAGGGGCCTCCTCTTCAGCGGGTTCCTCTGCGGGAGCCTCTTCGACGACTTCAACGGCGGCGGTTGCTTCTTCTGCCTCAACGGCTATGGCTTCTTCTTCAGCCATCTCTTCGGAACG
>DUIU01000078.1:613-2305 GCA_013330155.1 Candidatus Poseidonia sp.
TCGGATTCAACCGCTCGCTCGATCATCTCATAGCGTTCCTTGATGGCCTTGTTGAGGTCTTCGAAGATTTGCATGTGGTCAACGTACCAGTCATCCCGTGCTTTCATCTCCGTTACGGCGAGGCGAAGGTCGTTGTCGAGTTCTTCCGCGATGCCGAAGACCTTACCCAGTCGATCTTTTTCTCGGGAATACTTCTCTTCCATTTTCTCGAGTTCGGGCTCAAGGTGCTCAACACGCTTGGAGTTCTTCGTGGCCTTCATTTCCAATTCTCGGACACGAACATCCTTTTCGGCGATAATGGATTCAAGGGATTCTTTCTCAATTTCCCGGTCGATGATTTCCTTTTCAAGAACTTCAATTTCAGCCTTGGAGTCAACCAGTTCTTTTTCTTGAGTCTCGTAAGCAGCGAACAACTTTTGCAAGCGGTCCGTTTCGGTGGCGAGGGCTTCCTCAAGTTGCTTGATTTGGACCTCAGGCGTGATGGTTCCTTCCGTCATGTCGTCACCCGGAGGTAAAGCCTCCATCCAACGCCAGTTCACTCCTCCCTATCAAGCCGACGCTTCAAAGCGCACTGTTTTCCTACGCCTTGGAGGCGATGCCCCTCAACGAAGAGCGTCGGTGGCGGCGACCAATTCACGAGCGATGCTTACCTCGCCCATCGAATGTCCGGCATCGGCGACCATCACGAGTTGGCTTTGGGGCAAGGCCTGATGCAATTCCCACGCACTTCGCGGCGGGCAAACAACGTCGTAGCGACCTTGAACGATGACGGTTGGAATGGTTTGAATGGCCTCTACATGGTTGAGAATGTAGGCCTCTTCGACAAAGATGGCGTTGATGAAGTAGTGACATTCGATGCGGGCGAAGGCGACTGCGAAATCCAAGTCCTCGGCTTTGTCAAGGTATTCGGGGTCGGGAAACAAGCGACTTGTGGCCATTTCCCAACGCGTCCATTCCTTGGCTGCAGCTCGCCGAACCTCAACATCATCGCTGGTCAGGCGCGCATAGTACGCTTGGATGAGGTTTCCTTGCTCTTCCTTGGGAATGTGGTCTCGGTACGGCTCAAAAGCATCCGGGAAGATATGGCTCGCTCCATCTTGGTAGAACCAATGAAGTTCAGAGGTACGGCACATGAAGATTCCACGGAGCACCAAACTCAACACTCGCTGTGGATGGTGCTGTGCGTAGATCAACGAAAGCGTTGAGCCCCAAGAACCTCCGAAGACGTGCCATTTATCGACTCCAAAATGCTCTCTTAGGGCTTCTAAATCGGCGACTGAGGCATGGGTGTTGTTGTCCTCAAGCACGGCGTAGGGTGTGGATTTGCCACAACCGCGTTGGTCAAATTGGATGATGTTGAAGGCTGCGGGGTCGAAGTATTGTCGATACGATGGTTGGCCTCCTCCACCTGGTCCACCGTGGATGACAACGACGGGGATGCCGTTTGGATTCCCGCTTTGTTCCCACGCAATGGTGTGGAGTGAAGAGACCTTGAGCATCCCCTCGTTAAAGGGCTCAATGGGTGGATAGAGAACGTCGGCCAGCGTGGTGGTGGTGTCAAGCATGCTCTGTCGAAGGCGAGCATGTGCATCTTCCTTTCGCCATGGACACCTTCAAGAGACGCCGTGGCCGGTTGGAAACCATGGGACTTCGAACCGCCACCGACCTGTTCAGCGAGTGGGCCGATAGTGG